>NZ_JANPLK010000016.1 GCF_031426495.1 Gemmatimonas sp.
CTCGCCGTGAGCTTGATCTCCCGGAGGAATCGCTCCGGCCCCAGCATGGCGGAGAGTTCCGGGTGCATCACCTTGATGGCAACAGGCCGCTCATGCCTGAGATCCACAGCGAGATAGACCGTGGCCATCCCACCCCGCCCAAGCTCCCGCTCGATCCGGTAGCGGCCAGACAGTATTTCGTTCAGACGGTCCGGCTCAGTGGTCATGAGTAGGTGGGCGGCCGCTCTCGATACTGCGAAGTACGGCAAGGCACGCCTGCTCCCCGGAAGCGGGCGACCGTGCGCCCACAAAGTGACGAGCAGTTTCAGCCCCTGACAAGTGACAACCGCGGGTGCGTTGTGGCTTCATCGGCTCAGTGTGAACTCGGAGCCGTCGCCACTTGTTTAGTGATGCATTGGCTGTTCGACACGAGTTCGCGGGTGGCGCCTCGACACCGAACTGCGTTGCATACTCCGCATGCAGTCGAGGCCAGCCATCGAACTTCATCGCGTCGGGCCCGACGATCCGACCAAGAGGCGTTCCAGCGAGGAAGTAATCGAGCACGTCGAAGCAGAAGTGCCATCCTGCCGCGCTCATAGGGACAAAACGGCGATCGATGCTCGTCCTTACAGTCATGCGCCCTCCGGGCGAGTGCTCCGAGCTCCCATCGCATCGGGAAGCCGCACCACGAGTACTCGAGCACCGTTGGTGCATCGGCACGCGTTATCTGCTGTGCAAGTACACCCAAATTCCCGCACCTGATAAACAGGCAAACTCCCGCAGCCACCGAGGTTAGTTCGTCCGACTGTCTGTCGCTCGTGGGCCCTCGCGGTTGGGGCTAAGCAGGGCGCCGAGTTCTCGGAGCCGATAGCTTTGGCCGTCGATGTGCACGACCGCCACATGATGCAGTAAACGATCGAGGATCGCGGTGGTTAGGATCTCATCCCCCGCAAAGATCTCCGGCCAGTCGCGCACATGCTTGTTGGAGGTCAAGAGCATCGAGCCGCGTTCATAGCGCGCGGAAACGAGGCGGAAAAAGAGATTTGCTTCCATGCGATCCAGCGGGCGGAAGCCGATCTCGTCGATGATCAGCAAGCCACAGTTGAAATAGCGGCGCGCCCGGAGGCGCGCATGCGGCGTCGCGGCATCGGCTTTCAGCACGTGCATCAAGTCGTCCAGCACGTAGTGGTTCACACTGAAGCCATTCTTGATCGCCTTGACGCCGAGCGCCGTGGCGAGATGACTTTTGCCTACACCGGGCGGCCCGAGAAACAACACGTTGGTTTTCTCGCGCAGATAGTGACACGTGGCCAGGGTGTCGAGCTGCCGGCGATCCGCTTTCGGTTGAAAGCCCCAGTCGAAGTCCTCGAGTGTCTTGCCCGGCGGCAGGCCCGAGAGTTTGAGCATCGTGGTGATGCGGCGTTCGTCCTTGCGCTCCAATTGGCGGGACAGCAGCAGATCGAGAAAGGCCAAGGGACTCAAGGCCTCCCGGGTCGCTTCTTCCAGCAGTTCGGGCAGCACGCTCGCCGGATACTCGAGGCCTAAGCTCACGAGCTTGGTCGCGATCGGATCGAGCGTCGTGCTGCCGGTCGGGTGGGCGTGCGACGGAGGCGTCGGCGGCGGCTTCACTCTCGTCATGCGACCTCCCCGACCAGACGGTCGATCAGCTGCGCGTACTGCGCGACGGGGCGTTCGAGTTGCGCAGGCGGTGGAAGGAGCGCCGCCTGGGCGATCGCGGTCAGTTGTTGCTGCGCGCGACGACCAAGCGGCGTCGGCGCGAGCACTGACGTCGTGCTCGCGCCGTTGAAGTGCGCCTCCTCGAGCACGAGCCCCCGTGTGGTGCCGCGCGGATGCCGCGCGAGCTCGCGACCCTCGCCCCACACCACCACGTGTTGCGTGGTCCCGCGCACTTCGACCGTGCGGCCGACCCACGCAAACGGCACCGAGTAGCGTCGGCCTTCGAAGCTGACGAGACAATCGCGACTGACGCGGCGCGCGACCACGCAGTCAAAGAGCTCGTCGAATGTCGGGAGCGTCTGCAGGAGTCGCTGCTCCGCCGCATGCGCATCAGCGATCAGCGTGCCGGTGATCGGACAGCGGCGCGTCGCATGACACTCCGCACTGCGCTCATCGAGCGCCGCTTGCAGGTGCGGGAGATCGGGCCATGCGTGCACGAAGAGATCCGCGAAATCCGTGCGGGCGGTGCGCACACTGCGCTCGGTCTTGCCTTTGTCACTGCCGGTCGCGGCGCGACACGGATCGACCGCGAAGCCACACGTCCGGGCAAACGTCGCAAAGGCCGGGGTCAGCACCGCCGTCGGCCCGGCGCCCGACGCCACGGCGGTCTTGAGATTGTCGATCCGGACCCACAAGGGCACGCCGCCATACCGCGTGAAGATCGCGACGTGGCCACTCTGCCACGCCAGCTGATGCATCACGGGACTCATCCACACGAAGCGCGCGCGCGAATGTGAGAGGGTGCCGATCAAGCCATGCAGGGGCCGCACCGTGCCCGCGATGCGCACCGCCACGTCAAACCAATCGTGCTGCGCTTGCACGCCGGGCGGCGTCTCCACGCGTCGCATGGCGCGCACCGCGCTCGCGGGATAGTGCCGCTCCAGATGTCGTCGCACCGATTGGTAGCTGCCGGTGAAGCCGAACTCGCGCCGTAACACGCCGTGCACCACCGACACTTCGACCCGATCCACGGCATCGCCACCCACGCGCGGATCGGCAAACCGATCGAGCACGGCGGCAATGCGCTCCTGCCAGCCATCGAGGATCGATTTACGATCCCGTCGTCCGTCCGGCGCGGACTCTCCACGCGCCAAGTGATACCGCAGCGTCGACTCATCGACACCCAAGTCGCGCGCCACCTGTCGCACCGGGACGTCACGCGCGACCATCGCTCGCACCACCATCAGATGATCCTTCCGCAGCCGTGCCATCGTTTCCTCCGCGCCGGGGGCCCTGGGCTGCATTCGCCCGGACACGAAGGGGGCCGCTTCGGGCGGCGCCGTCAATGGCGACTGCGGGACTTTGCCTGTTCAGCTCTGCGGGAATTTGGGTGTTCTTCTACAGCTGCGTCTCGGTGACATGAGGGGCAGGGGCGCCCTCCGTCGTGAGCTTGCACGCTGTTTCCCACGCTGCGGAGGTTTCTGTCAGCGTTATAGGGCGCCCATTCGCGCAGCTCTGCCGGGTCAACCCACGCATGCCAGACGTTGTTCGGTGTGTGCCCGGAGCCCTTCGTGTGTCTAACGAGGCTGTAGGAAAAGTCCCGAAGCAGGCAAATGTGGAAACGGAACTCGATGGCACGCGACGGGTTGGTCCTGCATCGAATGTGGTGTCGGTTCGCCCCGCCGTCGAGCACCTGCCATGGCCCGCTACAAGTCTCTCGATACGAATCCGCAGTTCCTGAGTGTCGACCTCGCGCGCCAGCTGCTGCCCGGCACGTTTGAGCATGCGCTGAATCATCTGCTCGACCGCGAAGTCGACCTCGCGCACTTCGACGCCCGGTTCCGAAACGACACGACGGGCGCGCCGGCGTACCC
>NZ_JANPLK010000017.1 GCF_031426495.1 Gemmatimonas sp.
CCCCTGGTGGGGGCGCTCCCGCGCCGCACAAACCCCGCCCCCCGGCGCCCCCCCACGCGGCCCCCCGCCCCGCGGGCCGCGCGGCGCTGGGCCCCGCCCACGGCGGGAAAGGCGTCGACCGTATGCGAGCCCGGATGCGGAGTGAATCCGTTGCGCACGGGAGCGCCGGGCAGGGCGCCCAACGCATCGAGCAACTGCGTAGCCGAATGGTATCGCTGCTCGGGTTGCTTGGCGAGCAAGCGGAGAATGACCGCTTCGAACTCCGGGCTCAGTTCCGGCGCGAACGTACGCGGCGGTGCCGGCGCCGTTTCGATGTGGTGCTTGGCGACGGCGTACCAATCATCACCCTCGAAAGGCAGGTGTCCTGTGGCGGCGCGATACAGCGTGACGCCGAGGGCGTAGAGATCACTGCGACCGTCGATTTCCTGGCCACGCGCCTGTTCCGGACTGAAATAATGAGGCGTGCCCATTACCTGGTTCGTCGCGCTCAGCGAGGCGGCACCGGCGAGCGCCCGGGCGAGGCCGAAATCGGCGACGACGGCTTCTCCCTCTGAGCCAAGCAAAATATTGTCGGGCTTGATATCGCGGTGGATGACGCCGCCGGCATGCGCGATCGAGAGCGCGGCGGCGACATCAGTTCCGATGCGGAGACACTCGGCTTCCGGCAACCGGCCAGCCAGCGCGAGTCGGCGTCCGAGGGTAAGCGGGTGGAGATCCATGGCCACGAACACCACGCCGTCGACCTGCCCGACGTCGCGAACCGTGACGATATTGCGGTGGCGGAGACGGGCGGCCGTGGCCGCTTCTCGACGAAAACGGGTTTCAGCAACGTCTTGTCCCGAAAATTCCGGACGCAGAATTTTGAGGGCGACCGGGATCTCCAGATCCTGGTCTATCGCCTCGTATACCCACGAAAAGGCCCCCGAGCCGAGCAGTCGGGTGACCTGATATTTGCTGATTATTTGCCCCAAATAGCGGTCAGGCACGTCGAGGTCCTTTACAGGCGGGGCAAGGTGGACTAAGCTTTTGTGCTTCCTACTATTGCGCGCACAAAAGGCTGCGCACGACACGCGCTGAGAATATTACGACGATGGCGTTCGATAAGGCACTCACGATCGACAAGTACCGGTCCCACGATGTGGACACCGGATCGACCCGGGTTCAGGTTGCCATCCTCACGGATCGCATCAACTACCTCACGGGACACTTTCGTACGCACGCGAAGGACCATCATGGTCGCCGCGGGCTACTCAAGATGGTGGGCAAGCGTCGCCGCCTGCTCGACTATCTGAAGCGTACGGACGTGCAGCAGTATCGCACGCTCGTGCAGGACCTTGGTCTCCGATACTAAGTCGGACCACGCCATGTCGTCGCGCGGGGGCAGTCATGCCTCCCGCGCGATTTGCGTTCTCATGAGGCTATTCAGCAGATGATGCATCGAATCGAGCGGACGTTCGCCGGTCGCCCCCTGGTCATCGAGACCGGTCGGATGGCGAAGCAGGCGGCGGGTTCCGCGATCGTACAATTCGGCGAGACGATGGTTCTCGCCGCCGTTACCGTGAGCGAGAACCAGAGTCCGCTCCCCTTCTTCCCCTTGACGGTTGAGTACAAGGAGAAGACCTACGCCGCCGGCAAGATCCCGGGCGGATTCATCAAGCGCGAAGGGCGTCCCCACGATCACGAGATCCTGGCGTGCCGCATCATCGACCGCTCGATCCGCCCGCTGTTCCCGGAAGGCTTCAAGAATGAAGTGCAGGTCTTCGTCTACGTCATCTCCGCCGACCAGGAGAACGACGCCGACGTGCTGGCGCTGCTCGCCACGTCGTTTGCGCTGAACGCCTCGAAGATCCCGTTCATGGGTCCGATCGGCGGCGTGCGCGTGGGTCGCGTGCAGGGACATTGGGTGCTCAATCCGACGTTCCAGCAACTGGCCTTCTCCGACATGGAGCTGATCGTCGCCGGTTCGCAGGACTCCATCGTGATGGTCGAAGGCGGCGCGCTCGAAGTGTCGGAATCCGACGTGCTCGAGTCGCTGCGCCTCTCGCATGATGGCATCCGCGAGCTGATCGCGATGCAGAACGAACTGCTGGCTAAGGTGCAGGTGCCGAAGATGGCGTGGACGAAGACGGAGTCACCCGATGCCGTCATCACCCGCACGAAGGCGCATGCGTCGGGTCGCGTTCGCGAAGCGCTGAATCAGAAGGACAAGCACACGCGCATCGAAGCGATCGAGAAGGTCAAGAAGGAAGCCGCCGCCGAACTGCTCCTCGAGTTCCCCGACAACGCGAAGGACATTCACAATGTCCTCGGCGATGTCGAGTACAACGAACTGCGTGCGCAGGTGCTGAGCACCAATCTGCGCGTCGACGGCCGCAAGCCCGACGAAGTGCGTGGCATCAGCATCGACAACAGCGTGCTGCCTCGTGCCCACGGCTCGTCGCTCTTCACGCGTGGCCAGACGCAGGCGCTCGTCGCCGCGACACTTGGCACCGCGAAAGATGCGCAGCGTCTCGATACGATCAACGAAGCGGGCGAGACCACGCGCTCCTTCATGCTGCACTACAACTTCCCGCCGTTCTCGACCGGTGAAGTGCGTCCGATGCGTGGCACCAGCCGCCGCGAAATCGGCCATGGCAACCTGGCCGAACGCGCCCTGCAAGGCGTGCTGCCCGACTTCGCCAACTTCCCGTACACGATCCGTATCGTGTCGGAAGTGCTCGAGTCGAATGGCTCGTCCTCGATGGCCTCGGTCTGCGGCGGCTCGCTCGCCCTGTTCGATGCCGGCGTGCCCATGAAGGCCGCCGTCGCCGGTGTGGCGATGGGTCTCATCAAGGAAGGCGATAAGTACGCGATCCTGACCGACATCCTCGGCACCGAAGATCATCTCGGCGACATGGATTTCAAGGTCGCCGGTACCAAGGACGGCATCACGTCGATCCAGATGGACATCAAGATCGAGGGGCTCGACCTCAAGATCATGGAAGAGGCGCTGCTGCAGGCCAAGGAAGGCCGCCTGCACATCCTCGCCGAGATGGACAAGGCGCTTGCCGCGCCGCGTGGTGATCTCTCGAAGTACGCGCCGCGGATCGTGACGGTGCAGATCCCGGTCGATAAGATCGGCGAGCTCATTGGACCGAAGGGCAAGAATATCCGTGGCATTCAGGAAGAGACGGGTGCCGAGCTCACGGTCGACGACGATGGTACGGTGACGATTGCCGCCGTCGGTGCCGAATCGATGGAGCGCGCGCGCAAGATGGTGGAAGGCATGACCGCCGAGGCGGTGGTGGGCGAGACGTACGAGGGCACGGTCAAGACCGTGACGGCGTTCGGCGCGTTCATCGAAATCATGCCGGGCACCGAAGCGCTCCTGCACGTCTCCGAGATGAAGTGGGAACGCGTGGAGAAGCCGGAAGACGTGGTCAAGAAGGGCGATCGCGTCACGGTCAAGCTGGTCGATCGCGACGAGCGTGGACGTCTCCGTTTGTCCATGAAGGCGCTCCTCCCGCGCCCCGAAGGCATGCCGGAAGAGACGCCGGGCGAACGCCCGCCGCGTCGTGAAGACAGCGGTGATCGCGGCGGACGCAGCGGCGGACGGAGTGGTGGTGGCGGTCGCGATCGGCGCTAATACGTCGGGCGCGCAGGCGCCCACGTTGCACCGCACGGATCTGCCCAATGGACTGACCGTGCTCTCGGAATCCGTTCCGGGAGCGCGGTCGGTTGCTTTCGGGGCATGGGTCCGCGCCGCAACGCTGCATGAACGTCCCGAACAGATGGGCGTATCGCATCTGCTCGAACACATGGTGTTCAAGGGCACGCGCACGCGCAGTGCCCAGCAGATCGCACTCGCGCTCGAAACCTTGGGTGGTTCGCTCGATGCGTACACCGAGCGTGAACACACGTCGTATCAGGCCCGCGTGCTCGATGAACATCTTCCGGAGGCCGCTTCGGTCATCGGGGAGCTGATCTTCGAGCCGTTGTTGCGTCAGGCCGATCTGGCCCTCGAGCGTAAGGTGATTCTCGAGGAGATCAGCATGGTCGACGACACGCCGGACGACATCATCTTCGACGTGCACAATCGTGCGGTCTGGGGTGATCACCCGCATGGCTTCCCGATTCTCGGGACCCGTGCCACGGTGAAGGCGCTGTCGGTGGCCGATCTGCACGATCTGCACGAGCGTGCGTACCATCCCGGCCGTCTCGTGGTCGCGGCGTCGGGCCGCGTGGAGCACGACCAACTCCTCGAGGTACTGCAGGGCACGGGGTGGAGCACACGGGAACGCGGTGACATGACGCCGTTTCCGCTCGATCCAGTCGAGGCAGCCGGCCCTCACGCCGAGCATGTGTCGCGCAAGGATATTGCGCAGACGCACATCGTGCTTGGTGGGCAGGGCATCGCCTTTGGTGACCACCGTCGGTACGCGTTCGCGCTGCTCGATATGCTCATCGGCGGCGGCATGAGCTCGCGCCTCTTTCAAAAGGTGCGCGAAGAATTGGGGCTCGCCTACAGTGTGCAAACGTTCAGCAGCTCGTACGCCGACACCGGCGCGCACGGTGTGTACCTCGCCAGCGCGCCGGAGACGGCGCAGGAAGCGCTGGATGCCGTCCGTGATGTGCTGCGCGACGTCGCCGTGAACGGTCTGTCTGAGGATGATCTCGCGGCCGGCAAGCGTCAACTGCGCGGACAGCTCGTAATGTCCATGGAGGGCGTGTCGTCGCGCATGTATCGGGCGGCGCTTACCGCGTTATACGGAGAACCGTACCGCAGCATCGACGAGCTGAAGGCGCTCGTCGATGCCATCGACCTGGAACTGGTGCGTGACGTCGCGCGCGAGTTCTTCGATCCCGATCGACAGATTCTCGTCAGCCTCGGCCCCAAGGCCGTTCGCTGACGCCTCACCTTTACCGGAAATCGCGACTATGCGCATCGGTGTACCCAAAGAGATCAAGACCAACGAAAATCGGGTGGCTCTCGTCCCGGCCGGCGTTGAAGCGCTGACGGCGTCTGGCCATCAGGTATTCATCGAATCGGGCGCCGGCATCGGCAGCGGCTTCGACGACGACACCTATCGCGCCGTTGGCGCCGAGATCGTTCCCGACGCTGCGACGGCGTGGGGCAATGCGGAACTGCTGCTGAAGGTGAAGGAGCCGATCGAGCAGGAGTGGGGTTTCCTTCGTCGCGATCTGACCCTGTTCACGTACTTCCACTTCGCGGCCGACGAAAAGCTTACCAACGCGCATTTGGCCAGCGGTGCGACCTGCATCGCGTATGAGACGGTCGAACTGCCGAACCGGGATCTGCCGCTGCTGATCCCGATGTCGGAAGTGGCCGGTCGAATGGCGGTGCAGGAAGGAGCGAAGTACCTGGAGAAGCTGTACGGAGGGCGTGGCGTGCTGTTGGGTGGCGTTCCGGGCGTGGCGCCGGCCAAAGTCGTGATTCTGGGCGGCGGCATCGTGGGTGTGAATGCGGCCAAGATGGCGGCCGGGCTCGGTGCCAAGGTCGTGGTACTCGACTTGTCGCTCGAACGTCTCCGTTACCTCTCGGACGTGATGCCGGCCAACGTGCAGCTGGTGCACTCCAACCGTCACAATATTCTCGAGCAGATCAGCACCTGTGATCTGGTCATCGGTGGCGTGTTGATTCCCGGAGCGAAGGCGCCCAAGCTCGTGCGTCGCGAGGATCTGGCTCGCATGCGTCCAGGCGCGGTCATTGTCGACGTGGCTGTCGACCAGGGCGGCTGTGTCGAGACCATCCACCCGACCACGCACGAGAACCCGACCTACACGGTGGATGGAATCATTCACTACGGGGTAGCGAACATGCCGGGCGCGGTGCCGCGCACGTCGACGCTGGCCCTGACGAATGCCACGCTCCCCTACACGCTGTTGCTCGCCAACAAGGGCTGGAAGAAGGCGCTCCGCGAGAATGGTGCCCTCCTCAAGGGGCTCAACATGACCGACGGCAAGCTCACGTATCAGGGTGTGTCCGATGCCTTTGGCATGGAGTTCACGGACCCGGCGACGTTCGTCGCCTGAGGCGGCCCGTCGGACCAGCAGAGGCCACCGGGACCAGCGTCCGGTGGCCTCTCGTCGTTTCCATCCCGGATCGCGTAACGTGTGCTAGGTCACGCTGCCGCAACAGCTTGTAACTGCTCTGGCCGACACGTACCTTACCGATCACTGCTGCCGCAGCATGCCCTTTCCCGGCGCTCCGCGCCGTCGAGCACATACCTGGATGTTCTGGCCCTTTAATAAGTCCAACTCGTTCTTCCCGGCGAATGCCATCGCAGTCGATCTCGGCACCGCCAACACCCTGATTTACGTGAAGGGCGAGGGGATCGTGCTGAACGAGCCCTCCGTCGTCGCGCTCGATCGCGAGACGAAGAAGCTCAAGGGCGTCGGTCTGGAAGCGAAGCGCATGCTTGGTCGCACGCCCGACGGCATCATGGCCGTCCGGCCGATGAAGGACGGCGTCATCGCCGACTTCGACGTGACCGAGAAGATGCTGCGCTATTTCCTCACGCTCGTGATCGACAAGCACGTGTTCAAGGTGAAGCCACGCGTGATCGTCTGTGTGCCGTCCGGCATTACCGAAGTGGAGAAGCGCGCGGTGCGCGACTCGGCGCTGGGTGCGGGCGCGAAGGAAGTTTTCATGGTTACGGAACCGATGGCTGCGGCCATCGGTGTTGGACTGCCCGTAGAATCACCGACCGGCAACATGGTGATCGACATCGGCGGGGGCACGACGGAAATCGCCGTGATCGCGCTGTCCGGCATCGTGAGCGACACGTCGATTCGCACCGGTGGTGACGAGCTCGATATCAGCATCGTGCAGTTCATGCGCAAGAATTACAACCTGCTGATCGGCGAGCCTACCGCCGAGCAGATCAAGATTCAGATTGGTTCGGCGTATCCCGTCGGTGACGAACGCGAGATGGAAGTGAAGGGTCGCGACCTGGTGTCGGGTATTCCGAAAACGGTGCGTGTACACTCGAGCGAAATTCGCGAAGCGATTCAGGAACCGATTCAACAAATCGTCGACGCCGTGCGTCGCGCGCTGGAGATCACGCCGCCCGAACTCGCGTCGGACATCGTCGATCGCGGTATCGTGATGACCGGTGGCGGTGCGCTGATTCGCGGGCTCGATGTGCTGCTCAGTCAGGAAACGGGCTTGCCGATTCACGTCGACGAAGATCCGCTGACGTGTGTGGTACGCGGTACTGGCAAGATCCTCGATGACGAGGAGAAGTACTGGTCCGTCCTCACGACCTGATCGCGCGGTGGCCCGAAGCGTCCGATCCGATGGGCGACTCGACACCGGCTTCGCGCTGGTGTGTGTCGTGTTGGCTGTCTTGGCGCTGATCCTTCCGCGTCGCACGCGTGAAGGATTCGCCGCTACGCTGCGCACGACGGTGCTGTCGCCGCTCGTTGCGCTAGAAGGGCGTGCGTCATCGGTACGGGCGGCGATCGTCGCGCGCAACGACGTGTTGGTCACGCGCGGACAGGTGGCCACGCAGGCGTTGCAGGTACAGGCCGTGGCCGATGAGAACCTGACGCTGCGCAAGTTGCTCGGCCTCTCGGCGCGCTTGCAGGATGGATTCGTGCCGGCCGAGTTGCTGCCGCCGCGCGGCGCTGGCGATGAATTCACCATCGCGCTGGCCACCGGATCCGATGCCGGTGTGCAGCCGTTCCTTCCCGTCGTGACGGCGGATGGACTCGTCGGCATGGTGCAGAGTGTGGATCGCGCCACGAGCTTCGCGATCACGTGGGCGCATCCCGACTTTCGCGTGAGCGCGATGAGCGTGGACGAAGGTGCATTCGGTATCGTGCAGCCGCATCTCGGCGCCGGCGCCGAGCGCTGGTTGCTCGAGATGCGTGGTGTGCCGTTTCGCGCGAAGCTCGAACCGGGCACGTTGATCGTGAGTTCGGGGTTGGGTGCGACGTATCCGCGCGGCATTCCCGTGGGCACGGTGCTCGGCGAGCTCTCCACGCCCGAAAAGTGGGCGCGCACGTATCTCGTGAAGCCGTCGGTGCTGCCGGAAGCGATCGGTCCGGTACTCGTGCTCTTGTCGTCGCGGGCACAACGCGGCGTGAACGGCGTGTGGACCACCGTGAACGCGGCCGACAGTGCGGCGCGCGCGGTGGCGGCTGCTGGTGACTCGCTGGCCAGAGCGGCGGCGCTCGACGAGCTGGCGGCGCGACGTGCCGCGCTCGACGCGGCCGCCGATACGCTCACTGATTCGACGCTGGCATTTGTGGCGAGCACTCGGGGCACGGTGGCGGACAGCGTGCGCGCGGACAGTCTGCGCATGCGCGTGCGCGCAGACAGCCTTGCTCGAGCGCGCGCGCGACCAGACACTACAAAGCCCCGTGTGGTGGCGCCGCCTCCGGCACCCCGCGCTGGCCCTCCACCGGCGGGTCGGTGATGGGGCTGGCGACATGGAACTGCGCATGAGTCGCCCGCAGCAACAGACGCCGGGAATAGGCAGCGCGATTCGCGCCTGGCTGGGTTTCGCGATTCTGCTGACGGCGCATTTTGCCGTGCGCCCGCTGTTCAACGGTCGCGCGAACGTCGATTTCATCATTATCGCCATTCTGTTCTCGGCCGTGCGCATGCGCCCGGGGTTGGCTGCGCTCACGGGGTTCCTGACCGGTCTCGCGGTTGACGCGCTGGCACCGGGATCATTCGGCGCGTCGGCGCTCGTACTGACCCTCGTGGCGTTCGGCGCGTCGTGGCTCAAGGCGGTGTTCTTCGCCGACCACGTGGCGCTCACGGGACTGTTCGTCTTCGCCGGCAAGTGGCTGTTCGACATCGCGATGACGTTGCTTACGGGCGGGGCGTCCGGCGCATCGCTCGTCGTGACGTTGTTGTTGTGGTCGCCGCTGTCGGCCGCGCTGACCGCGCTCCTGGCGGTGTTGTTGCTCACGGTGTTTCGTCCGCTGTATCGACCGCACACCACGTGATGTTGTGAGCTACCATCCGAATGCGATCCTTCGTCGCGCGCGACTTGCGCGTGTGCTGCTGTTCGCCTCGTTCGTGGCACTCGGCGGCGCGTTCTTCCGCGCGCAAGTGCTGCAGAACGCGGAGTACGTGTTGCAGTCGGAGAACAACCGGTTGCGCGAGGTGCCATTGCCCGGCGCCCGCGGTACGATCTACGATCGGCACGGTGAGGTGATCGCGGAGAATCTGCCGGGATACTCGGTGTCGATACTGAGTCCGACGGAAGATTCGCTGCGGTCGGCGCTCACCACGCTCTCGAAGGTGATTCAGATCGACTCCGCGCAGCAGGAACTAGCGGTGCGACGATTCCGTCGCGCCCGCACGCGGCCGGCCGTGATTTTCAACGATGCGTCGTTTCAAGTCGTGTCGGTGCTCGAGGAACGTCGTGTCGAGTTTCCGGGGCTCATCATTCAGAGCTCGCCCAAGCGGTACTATCCGGACGGCGCCGCGATGGCGGCGCTGATCGGCTACACCGGTGAGATCGCGGAAGACGATCTCTCGAAACCGAGATACGAGAGCTACAAGGCCGGACAGCAGGTTGGAAAGACAGGCCTCGAGTTGCAGTACGAGGCGCAGTTGCGTGGCAAAGAAGGTCGCCGGTTTGTGGAAGTCGATGCGCGCAATCGTGTGGTGCGCGATGCCGGCGTTCGGCCGGAGGAACAGCCGGAAGCACCGCCGGCATTGCGCACGAACATTGATCTCGATCTTCAACGATTCGCGCACGAATACTTCGGTGATTCGCTGCGTGGCGCGGTGGTGGCTCTCGATCCCAAAACAGGCGGTGTACTCTCGCTGTACAGCGCGCCGAGCTACGACATCAACAAGTTCATCGGTGGCGTGTCGAGCAGCTTCTACGAAAGCCTTCGGGTAGATCCGCACCGGCCGCTCGTGAACCGCGCGCTCTCGGGAACGTACGCGCCGGCGTCGACGTGGAAACTGGCCACGGCGATCATTGGTATGGAGCTGGGGTTGGTGACCATGGACACCCGCATGCAGACGCCGTGCACGGGCGGCTACTATTACGGTCGTGTGTTCAAGTGCTGGGACAAGCGTGGGCACGGTGATGTGACCTTGGCGCAAGCGATCGCGAAGTCGTGCGACGTCTACTTCTATCAGCTTGGGCTCAAGATCGGCCTCACGCGATTGCTGGCGGGGGGCGTGTCGCTGGGGTTTCGTGATAGCACCGGCGTCGACCTCCCCAACGAGCGCACACCGCGTTGGCCCGAATCGACCGCGTACTTCGATAAGCGGTACGGCTCACGTGGTTGGAATCGCTCGGTCGTGTTGAGTCTGGCGATCGGCCAGGCGGACAACGCGCAGACGCCACTCAGTATGGCGCGTTTCTATGCCGCGATGGCCACTGACGGGATGGCCCCCACGCCCCAAGTCGTCATGCGCGACCCGGAACGCAAGCAAATTCTCAATCTCGACAAGGCCCAACTGGCGAGCATTCAACTGGCGCTCGCCGACGTGGTCTCCCGCGGCACGGCTGCCGGCGCACAGATTCAGGGTTTGACTATCGCCGGGAAGACCGGAACGGCACAGGTGAACGGCCAGCTCGACAATGCGTGGTTTGTGGGATACGCGCCGGCGAACGATCCCAAGATCGTGCTGGCCATCATCATCGAGGAGGGGCTTCACGGGTCCACGGCCGCTCGCGCCGCCACCAAGATGATGGAACGCTATCTCAAGACGCGGTTGACGATGACCGCCATCGTCAACGACTGAGGCAGCGCGCACATGGCCGGTATTTCCGTTCTGCGCAGGCAGAGTATCGACGTTCCGCTATTGGTGATCGCGTTGCTGCTCACGGGCTTCGGCATCGCCATGGTCTTCTCGGCGGGGCAGATCGACAGCCCGACGCCGATCATCGAGAATGCATGGAAGCGGCAGCTCGGCTGGTTTGGCGCGGCGCTGATGGCCACGTGGGTCATCTCGCGCGGCTCGGTGCGGTTGATCGAATGGAGCGCCTGGCCGCTGTACGCCTTGAGTTGCACGCTGCTGCTGCTCGTGCTGTTTGTGGGCACTGGCGCCGGCACGGCGGCGAGTGTGAAGGGATGGCTCAGTATCGGTGGCGTGCGCATCGGTCAGCCGGCGGAATTGGCGAAGCTCGCGACGACGCTCATGCTCGCGCGCGTGCTCGCCGCGCGGCGCGAATCGATCCGTTCACTCGTGGATCTGTGGCGACCGCTGCTCGTGGTGGGCGTGCCGTGGCTGCTTGTTATGGCGCAGCCCGACCTCGGGACCGGCATCGTGTTCATCGGGATCTGCTTCGCCATGCTCTTCTGGGCCGGCGTGCCGTGGCCGCTGCTGCTGCTGTTGGCCAGTCCGGGCATCAGCCTCGTGCTTGCGTTCAGCACGGGCATCTGGGGCGCATGGTTTCTGATTCTCGTCGCGCTAGTGCTTTGGTATCGCCCATATCTCCTCGAAGGCGTCGTCATCGTGTTGATGAACGTGATCATGGGTGGCGTGGCGCCGATTCTCTGGGACAAGCTCAAGCCATATCAGCAGAAGCGACTGCTCGTGTTTCTCGATCCGAACGTCGATCCGCAGGCTTCCGGCTATCACGTCACGCAGAGCAAGGTGGCGATCGGCTCGGGGGGACTGTTCGGCAAGGGCTTCACGCTCGGCAGTCAGAAGCGGCTCAAGTTCCTTCCGGAGCGGCACACCGACTTCATATTCTCCGTGGTCGGTGAGGAGCTCGGATTCATCGGCGTGAGCATCGCGCTGTCCCTGTTCCTCGCGCTCTTCCTGCGCACCACGCGGGTGGCCTCGCGGGCCAACGACGCCTTCCCGAGTCTGGTCGCCTTCGGCTTGGTCTCGGCGTGGTTCGTGCACGTCATGGTGAATGTGGGCATGACACTCAACCTCATGCCCGTGACCGGTATTCCGCTGCCGTTCTTCAGCTACGGCGGTTCGTTCCTGTTGGTCAGTTGGACGGCGGTTGCCGTCCTCCTCCGCATCTCCGCCGAAGGGCGTGGTCAGCCGGACGCGATTGGTCTCTGAGCGATCGGGACACCAATCTCGGCTGTGCGCAAGGTCTAGCCTTCGAAGGCCGGACCGCCAACATTAGGAGTCTATGGCCTGGTTCCGGAAGGATAAAAAGCCCCGACAGCCGCGACGCGAGCGTCTCGAGATTCCTCCTGACACCTGGGAGAAATGCGAGGCCTGCGGGCATACGGATATTCGCGACAAGTTCCTGCGAAATCTCAACGTCTGCCCCGCGTGCGATTTCCATCGCCGTGTTCGGGCGTGGGATTACGCCGCGATGCTGCTCGATGAAGGCTCGACCGTTGAAGTGGGAAGCGAGCTGCGATCCGTCGATCCGCTCGGCTTTCCCGATTATCCTGCCCGCCTCAAGCGGGCCCTGACAAACGCTGGTGACAGCGACGCCATTCTCACCGTGACGGGGCTCCTCGAAGGGCTCCCCGTCGGGATCGGCATCATGGACTTCGCGTTCATGGGTGGCTCGATGGGCTCGGTCGTGGGCGAGAAGATTGCGCGCCTCGGGCAGCGGTCGCTCGAGAAGAAGCACCCGCTCGTCATCGTCTGCGCCTCAGGCGGCGCCCGCATGCAAGAGGGCATTCTCTCCCTGATGCAGATGGCGAAGACGTCGGCCGTGCTCTCGCAGTTGGCCGAACGTCGCATTCCGTACATTTCCGTGCTGACCAACCCGACCACGGGCGGTGTCAGCGCCAGTTTCGCGATGCTGGGTGATGCGATCCTGGCCGAGCCGGGTGCCGTGATTGGCTTCGCCGGACCGCGCGTCATCAAGCAGACGCTGGGGCAGGACCTCCCCGAGGGATTTCAGACGGCGGAGTTTCTTCTCGAGAAGGGCATGGTCGATCAGGTCGTGCATCGGAAGGAGCTGCGGGATACGCTTTCTCGGCTCATGCGGCATATGACTGGACGTCCCGCGTCGGCGGGGCACGCGCAGGAAAGCTGAGCTCGAACCCGCTGGCCCCACCGCCGCAATCGGCGGCTGAACGGGCTTCGATGGCCGATTCGGCATATCACGACGCGCTCCGCCGGCTGTTCTCGCGTACCGGCGGCGCCTGGCGTCTTGGGCTTGAGCGAGTCTCGGAATTGCTGGCGTTGCTCGGCGATCCCCACCGGACCTATCCTGTCTTTCACGTGGCGGGTACGAACGGCAAGGGCAGCACCGTGGCCACGCTCGATGCCATGCTGCGCGGTTCCGGCCTTCGCGTCGGTCGGTACACGTCGCCTCACTTGGTGGATTTCGCCGAGCGGGTGGTCGTTGATGGCGCGCCCATGCCACATGATGCCATCACCATGTGGTTAGACCGGTGGGAGCCGGAGATGACGCGTCTCGGCGCGACCTTCTTCGAGGCGACCACGGCCATGGCTCTCGACTGGTTCGCCGTTCAGCAGGTCGATGTGGCGATTGTAGAAGTCGGCTTGGGTGGGCGACTCGATGCCACCAACACCGTTTATCCGGTGGCGGCCGCGGTCACGCAAATCGGCTTCGATCATGTCGAGTTTCTGGGTGATACGCTGGTGTTGATCGCCGGCGAGAAAGCCGGCATCTACAAGCCCGGAGCGGTGGCCGTTGTCGGCGAGGCGCGGCCGGAGATTCGTGCGCTCCTCACGGATCGCGCCGAAGCGGTGGGGGCCGATCCCGTGCTCGTCACCGGTCGTGATTGGCAGGTGCGGGACATTTCCGTGGGCGGCGCCGGCACATCCTTCACGCTCGTGACGCCAGACGGCGAGCGTCAGTTGACGACGCCGCTGATCGGCGAGTTTCAAGCGCACAACGCGGGCGTGGCCTTGGCCATGCTCCGAGGCGCAGGCGGACGCTGGCTCGACATCGAGCGGAATGCGGCGGCGCTGCTGCCCGGGGTCCGGCTGTCCGGACGCTTTCATCGCGCCGGTCCGTGGCTCTTTGACGTGGCGCACAACGCCGACGGCGCGGCGACGGTGGCGGCCAATCTGCTCGAGGTTGGTGCGCCGTTACCCGTGAGCGCCGTTGTCTGCGTGCTCCGCGACAAGGATTGGGCGGGCATTCTCCGCGCGGTGGCGCGGGTCGCGACGCAGATCGTGGTAACCATGGCGCCCACGGCCCCGGTGGCGCGCGCGTGGAATCTGGACGAGGTCACGGCGTGGGCTGAGGCCGAAGGGCTGCCAGTCCAGCGTGTCGACGATTTCGCGCTAGCGCTCGAACGCGCTCGTCATCAAGCGGCCACCGTGCTGGTGACTGGATCATTTCATACCGTCGGTGATGCCATGGAGCGGTTGCAGGTCGATCCGCTCGCTCGGTAACTTTCAAGGATGCCTCCAAAGCTCCTCCCGGGTTTCCGAGATTTCTATCCCGAGCAGTTCGCCGAGCGAGCCCACATCTTCGAGACCTGGCGCCGCATCGTGCGGCGCTATGCGTTTCAGGAGTATGACGGGCCGCCGCTCGAGCCGCTCGAGCTGTATACGCAGAAGAGCGGCGACGAGATCGTCGGTCAGCTGTTCGAGTTCGTCGACAAAGGTGAACGTGCGGTCGCCATGCGTCCCGAGATGACACCGACGTTCGCCCGCATGGTCGGGGCGCGCGCGCAAACGCTGCGCAAGCCGGTGCGCTGGTTCTCGATGCCGCAACTGTTCCGCTACGAGCGGACGCAGAAGGGTCGCCTCCGCGAGCACTTTCAGCTGAACGTCGACATCGTCGGTGAAGCCGACGTCCTCGCCGATGCCGAACTGCTGTCGGTGGCCGTGGAGATCATGGCGGCGTTCGGGTTGACAGCGAGCGACGTGCGGGCGCGCGTGAGCGATCGCCGATTGCTGAACGGACTGCTCGCGCACCTCGCCATCGACGAGCCCACGTGGCCGGCGGTGTACGCTGTGCTCGACAAGCTCGAACGTCAGCCGCAGGAGATCTCGGCCGAGAAGCTGGCGGCCGCCGCATTACCGCCGGCGACCGTCGACGCGATTCTGGGATTCGCGACGCTGGACTTCGCCACGCTGCAATCGCGGTATGGTCAGGCACCCGAGGTTGCACCGCATGTGGAGCGATTTGCCCAGTACGTCGCGCACTGCGACGCCTTGGGCATCGCCGATTGGCTGCGCTTCGACCTCACGATCGTGCGCGGGCTCGCGTACTACACCGGCATCGTATTCGAACTCTTCGACAACATCGGCGAGTTCCGGGCGATCTGCGGCGGCGGACGGTACGACAACCTGCTCAAGTCGCTCGGCGGCACCGATCTGCCCGCGCTCGGATTCGGCATGGGCGACGTCGTGCTCGGCGAGCTGCTGAAAGCGCGCGGATTGATGAAGGCGCCGGCACCGTCGGTCGCCCTCTGGATCGCGCAGGCACCGGACAGTGCGTCGTATCCCAACGCAATGCTGCAGACGGCGGCGCGACTGCGGGCCGACGGACATGCGGTGGAGTTTGCGTTGCGCGAGCAGCGCGTGGAGAAGCAGTTGGAAGCCGCTCGGAAAGCCGGTAGTCTCGCCACGATCGTGGTGGATACGGCCGACGCCGCGCCGAGTTACCGCGCCCGCGCGGCCGGCGCGGAGGAAGCAATCGTGCGGACCCTTGATGCCCTGAGCACGTGGGCATCGTCGACGTTGAATCGAACGGATACCAGCCATGAGTGACGACAAGAAACTGACCACACGCGCCGACAACTTCAGCGAGTGGTACAACGAGTTGGTCCTGCGTTCGGAGCTCGCCGACTATTCGCCAGTGCGCGGGTGCATGGTCATCCGGCCGCACGGCTATGGCATCTGGGAGCGCATGCAGCGCGCGCTCGACGACATGTTCAAGGCGACCGGTCACGTGAACGCCTACTTCCCGCTGTTCATTCCGGAGAGCTTCCTCTCGAAGGAAGCGGAGCACGTGGAAGGCTTCGCGCCGGAATGCGCCGTCGTCACGATGGGTGGCGGCAAAGTGCTCGAGGAACGTCTCGTGGTGCGCCCCACGTCGGAGACGATCATCTACTCCATGTTCGCAAAGTGGGTGCAGAGCTATCGCGACTTGCCGTTGCTGTACAATCAGTGGGCGAACGTCGTGCGCTGGGAGATGCGCACACGCCTGTTCCTGCGCACCATGGAGTTTCTCTGGCAGGAAGGCCATACGGCGCACGCCACGCACGACGAGGCCGAGGAAGAGACGCGTCGCATGCTGGGCGTGTACCGTGAGTTCATGGAAGGCTACATGGCCATGCCCGTGATCACTGGGCAGAAGACGAACTCCGAGAAGTTCGCCGGCGCGCTGCGCACGTACGCCTGTGAAGCGATGATGCAGGACAACAAGGCGCTGCAGGCCGGCACGTCGCACAACCTCGGACAGAATTTCGCGAAGGCGTTCGACCTCAGCTTCCAGAACGAGCAGGGCGAACAGGCGTTCGCATGGAACACCAGCTGGGGCGTCTCCACGCGCATGATTGGCGGCCTCGTGATGACGCACGGCGACGACGCGGGACTTCGCCTTCCGCCAAAGCTCACGCCGATTCAGCTGGTGATCGTGCCGATCTGGAAGACCGAAGAGGAGCGCGCGGCCACCGTCGAGATGGCGAAGCGTATCGCCGATGATCTGGGCAGCTTCAAGCGCCCGGACCACGAGCGGATCCGCGTGCACGTGGACGACCGCATCGGGGTGAAGCCCGGCGCGAAGTACTATCACTGGGAGTTGCGCGGCATTCCGCTGCGCATGGAAATCGGTCCTCGCGATTTGGCGTCCAACACCGGCATGCTGGCGCGTCGCGACACCCGTGAGAAGCGCCCCATCAGCTTCGACACCCTGCGCACCGAATTGCCCGCCGTGCTCGATACGATTCAAGCGGACATGCTCGCCGCGGCCCGTGCCCGAGTGGAAGCGAACACGATCCGCGAGCGCATCAGCTACGACAAGTTCAAGGAAGTGATGGACGGCCCGGGCGCGTTCGTGTATGCCGGTTGGAACGGTGATCCGGCGGTGGAACAACAGGTCAAGGAAGAGACGAAGGCGACGATCCGCGTCATTCCCGATCTGGAATACCGCTCGCCGGAAGCACCCACGACGTGCATGGTGACGGGTGAGCCGGCGAAGTATGAGGTCGTGTGGGCTCGCTCGTACTGAACGACGCGATGCCTTCGTCGACCTCCGAACCGGCGTTTCCACGGCGGGGCGGTGTCTTGCACGCGGAGCAGGTGCCCCTGCCGGCCATCGCGGCCGCGGTAGGCACCCCCACGTACGTGTACAGCGCGAATACGATCCGCGCCCGCCTGCAGCGCCTCGAGCAGGCGTTCGCGAGCGTGCCGCACCGTATTCATTTCGCGATGAAGGCCAATTCGAATCTCGCGGTGCTGCGTTTGCTGCATGAGCTCGGAGCCGGCGTTGACATCGTGTCGGGCGGGGAGCTCTTCCGTGCCCGCGAAGCCGGATTCACCGGCCGCGATGTGGTGTTCAGTGGCGTCGGAAAGACGGTACGCGAGATCGAGCAGGCGCTCGAGGAACGCGTGCTGCTGATCAACGTCGAGTCGGAAGCGGAACTGGTCACCATCGACGCCGTCGCGGGCCGCCAAGGCGTCGTGGCGCCCATCGCGATCCGGGTGAACCCCGAGGTGACCGTCGATACGCCGCATGCGTACATCAAGACCGGCGAGAAGGGGCAGAAGTTCGGGATCCCGCGTGATGACGTGTCGCGTCTCGTCGCCATGGTGCACGAGCTGCCGCATGTCGCCTTGCGGGGCATGGGCATGCACCTTGGCTCGCAGATCGGCAACGCCGATCCGATGCGTGACGCGCTGCCGCGGCTGCTCGCGGCCATTGCATCGGCGCGTGCCGATGGTCACGCCATCGCATACATGGATGTCGGCGGCGGATTGGCCGTACCGTATCACGCCGATGAGCGCGATGCCGACGTGGACGACTATGCGGCGATCGTGCTCGCCGCCGCCCGCGAGACCGGGCTGACGCTGCTGCTCGAACCGGGACGATTTCTCGTCGCGGAAGCGGGCGCGCTCATTACGGAAGTGCTGTATCGGAAGCATGCGGCCGGCAAGGATTTCATCGTGACCGACGCCGGTATGAATGATCTCGTCCGGCCGGCGCTCTACCAGGCCTATCATCGCATTGACGCCGTGGAGTCGATCGAAGGCACCGTCGTCGCCGATGTCGTCGGCCCGATCTGCGAATCGGGGGACTTCTTTGCGAAAGACCGGCCGATGCCTGATGTGGCGGCTGGTGCCTTGCTCGCCGTACACACGGCGGGCGCCTATGGCTACACGATGTCGTCCAACTACAACTCCCGTCCGCGCCCCGCTGAAGTGATGGTGGACGGCGATCGCTTCGCCGTGATCACCGAGCGCGAACGCCTCGAAGACCTCGTACGCCATGAGCGTGCGCACCTCCAGTGGAGAACTGCCTGATGCGGATCGGCTTACTGTCGGATACCCATGACCGCGTGCCTGCCGTCCGCGAACTCCTCGAGCAGATGATTGCCGGTGGGGTGTCGATCGTGATGCACGCCGGCGACTACTGCTCGCCGTTCACGCTGCAGCCGTTTCACGATCTGTCGGTGCCGCTGCTCGGTGTGTTCGGACGCAATGATGGTGACCAGGACGCGCTTCAGGCGGCGGCCAAGTCTGGCTTCGGCGCCACAGAACTGTACGAATCGCCACACAGCTTCGACCTTGGCGGCAAGTCGGTGCTGCTCATTCACGATCTTGCCGATGTGCATCAGCGCTCCATCGACGGGCATGAAGTCGTGGTGCACGGCTTCACGCACATTCCCGAAATGAAGTCGCGCGGGGATACCATGCTGGTGAATCCCGGCGAAGGCTGTGGCTGGCTGCACGGCGCGCCCACTGGTGCCATTCTCGATCTCGACACGAAGGCCGTCGAGTTCCTCAAGCTTACCGGTCCGGAGTGGAAGTTCTGATGAACAGCCGTATTCTCATCCTCGATTGCGGATCGCAATTCACGCAGCTGATCGCTCGCCGCGTGCGCGAAGCCCGCGTCTATTCGGAGATTCATCCGCCGTCCAAGTCGCTCGAATGGATCCGGGCGTGGAAGCCGGATGGCATCATTCTGTCCGGCGGACCGAGTTCGGTGACGGATGTCGATGCACCCACGATTTCTCGCGCGCTGCTCGACATCGCGCCTGTGCTCGGCGTGTGCTACGGCATGCAGCTCATCGCGCATCTGGAGGGCGGTGCCGTGGTGGGCGGAGGCCGCCGCGAATACGGCCGCGCGGAAGTCACGATCGACGAGCCGACGGGATTGTTCAACGGCTTTGATGCCGGCGAGCGCACCACGGTGTGGATGAGCCACGGCGATCATGTGGAACAGGTACCGCCGGGCTACGTCGCGACGGCGCACAGCGGCCACACGCTGGCCGGCTTTCGACACACCACGCGTCCGATTCACGCCGTGCAGTTTCACTCTGAGGTGGCGCACACGGTGCGCGGCGCCGAGATCATTCAGAACTTCCTGTTCGGCGTCTGCGGATGCACGCCCGACTGGACGCCGGGCCATTTCATCGATCTGGAGGTCGCGAAGATCCGCGAGCTGGTCGGCGACAAGCAGGTGATCTGCGGCCTGTCCGGCGGTGTGGACTCCAGTGTCGCCGCCGCGCTGGTGCACAAGGCGATCGGTGATCAGCTCACCTGTATCTTCGTGGACACGGGGCTGCTTCGCCTGCACGAGCGCGAGCAGGTGGAACGCACTATGCGCGCACATCTCGGCATCAAGCTGATCACTGTGCGGGCGGAAGATCGGTTCCTGAACGGTCTCGCCGGCGAAGGCGATCCTGAGAAGAAGCGCAAGATCATCGGACACACGTTCATCGACGTGTTCGAAGATGCATCGGCGGAGGCGGGGCAGGGCGCCGAGTTCCTCGTGCAGGGTACGCTGTATCCCGACGTCATCGAGTCGGTGAGCGCGAAGGGCGGACCGTCGGCGACGATCAAGACGCACCACAACGTAGGCGGCCTGAAACCCGATATGAAGTTCCGGCTCATCGAGCCCCTTCGCGAGCTCTTCAAGGATGAAGTGCGAAACGTCGGCCGCGAGCTCGGTCTCCCTGAGGAGATGGTCGGCCGTCATCCCTTCCCGGGACCGGGACTCGCCATTCGTGTGCTTGGCGAAGTGACGCCGTACGCTGTTGATATTCTCCGGCGCGCCGACGCGATTTATCTCGAAGAGATTCGCGCCGCGGGCCTCTATCAAGAGATCTGGCAGGCATTCGCCGTGTTTTTGCCGGTACGCTCGGTTGGTGTGATGGGTGATGGCCGTACGTATGAGCATGTGATCGCACTGCGCGCGGTCACGAGCACCGACGGCATGACGGCCGACTGGTTCTCGTTCCCGCATGACGTGCTCGGACGCATTTCGAATCGGATCATCAACGAGGTTGATGGCGTAAACCGTGTGGTCTACGACATCAGCTCAAAGCCCCCGGCCACGATCGAGTGGGAGTAACCTCATGCGCCTGACGACACGTCGTACGATTCTCACGCTGGCCGCGACAACAATCGCGCTTACATGCAGTTTCTCCTTGTCGGCCCAGACGGCACCGTCACACGGCGTCCGTCCGGCGCGCCTGGTGATCCGCGGCGCGACGATCATCGAGGGCAACGGCACGCCGGCGGAGGGGCCTAAGGATATCGTGATCGAAGGGAACCGCATCGCGCAGATCGTGTCGCTCGATTCTGTCGCGATCAAGGACGGCACGGCGCGACGTCCCACGGGCGACGTGATCATCGATGCGACGGGCAAGTACGTGATGCCGGGGCTCATCAATCTGCACGGCCATGTGCAGGACGAGCGCGGTGGTATCGCGCAGCCGCTCGAGTATCAGATGAAGCTCTGGCTCGGCATGGGCATCACGACAGTGCGTGACGTGTCGAGCGAAACGCCGAAGACGATTCAGTTGCGGGCGCGCAGTCTCAGCGGCGACCTGATCGGCCCCCGGCTGTATGTCTACGCGCGTTATGCGTACATGCCGGTGCCGCGCAATGAGGTCGAGGCACGCCAGCGCGTACGTGACCTCAAGGCGCTCGGTGTCGACGGGCTCAAGCTGTTCGGCATGGACAAAGATGTCTATCCGGCGGTACTCGATGAAGCCCGTAAGCTTGGACTGCGCACGGCCCATCACATGGCGGTTGACGAGACCAATGCCTGGGATGCCGCCGCGGGTGGCTTGACGAGCATCGAGCACTGGTACGGCGTACCGGACGCGGCGATCACCGATGGACTGCAGAACTTTCCGTCGAACTTCAATTACGCCGATGAGGGCATGCGCTTCCGCTACGCGGGGCGGTTGTGGCGCGAGGCGGATCCGACGCGGCTGCAGGACGTGCTGAAGGCCATGGTGAAGGGCAACGTCGCCTGGAATCCGACGCTCGATATCTACGAGGCCAGCCGCGACCTGCAGCGGGCGGAAACGCAGCCGTGGTTCGCCGAGTATCTGCATCCCACGCTCGACAAGTATTTCAAACCCGATCCTTCGAACCACGGCTCGTACTTCGCGAATTGGAGCAGCACCGACGAAGCGTATTGGAAGGAGAACTACCGCATCTGGTTTCAGGCCGTGCGCGATTTCGAACGGTTTGGCGGCGTCGTCGGTGCGGGAGAGGACGCCGGCTTCATCTACCAGGTGTACGGATTCGGCTTGATCCGTGAACTCGAGCTGCATCAGGAGGCCGGATTCGCGCCGCTGCGCGTGTTGCAGCATGTCACGGCGAACAATGCCAAGATCCTTGGCGAAGAGTCGCGTCTTGGCCGCGTGCGCCCCGGGTTCGTGGCCGATCTGGTGGTGATCAACGGCAACCCGCTCGAAGACCTCAAGGTGTTCTATCCGCCGCGCGCGGATGCGGCGGCCGGTCCCGGTGGCGGTGTGGCGTGGACGATCAAGGACGGCATTCCCTACGATGCGCCGCGCCTGCTTCGCGAGGTGCGCGAGTTGGTGTCCTCGGCGAAGCGCACCAACGGCCGTTGAGCATCGCAGTCGATTCCAGCCGGGACTGGCGCGGAGATCTGCGTGACATGGCGCGCATCGCCATGCCGATCGTGTTCATCAATCTGGGTATTCAGGCCATGGGCGTGGTGGACGCGCTCATGGTTGGCAAGCTCGGTGGTGCGGCGATCGCTGCGGTTGCGTTGGGGAATTTCTATTTCTTCAACGCGAGCGTGTTCGGCATGGGGCTGCTTTGCGCGATCGATCCGGTTGTCGCGCAGGCGGTCGGCGCCGGTGATCACGAGGCCGTCGCGCGCGGCGTGCAGCGCGGGTTTGTCCTCGCGGCCCTCGTGTCCGTAGTCGTACTGCTGGCACTGTTGCCGGTTGAATGGTTTCTGCTGACGCTCGATCAGCCGGCCGATGTGGTGAAGGAAACATCGGTGTATACCTATCGTCGGGCGCTGGCCATCGTGCCGTTCTTTGCGTTCAACGTGTTCAGGCAAACGCTGCAGGCGATGGGGCCTGTCCGCCATATCCTCATCGCCGCGGCGGTGGCGAACATCGTGAACGTGTTCGTGAACTGGTTGTTGATCTTCGGCAATGCGGGTGCGCCGACGCTCGGCGTGGAAGGGGCGGGCTACGCGACCGCGATCTCGACGTGGGTGATGGCGCTGGTGCTGCTCGCGTTGGCGTGGCCACTGTTGCGTCCGGCCATTCGGCCGTGGCGCCGAGAGACGCTGCATTGGGCGCCGTTCCTGCGCATGCTGCGCATTGGTGTGCCGATCGGTGTGCAGTGGTTCTTCGAGAGCTTCGCCTTCGGACTCACGGCGCTCTTCATGGGATGGATGGGCACGGCATCGCTCGCCGGACATGAGATCGCGCTGAACATGGCGGCGATGACGTTCATGGTGCCGCTGGGGATTTCCGGTGCGGCGGCCGCCGTGGTTGGGCGCGCTATCGGCCGCGGCGACATGCCGTCGGCGCGTCGCGACGCGGTGGCGGCCATCGCGTGTGGCGGCGGTGTGATGTGCATCAGCGGCGTGATCTTCATGCTCGCGCCCGAGTGGCTCGCCACGCGCTACACGACGGAAGCCGCCACGGTTGCGGTGGCCGTGTCGTTGATTCCGCTGGCGGGCATGTTTCAGGTCTTCGACGGCCTGCAGGCCGTCACGAGCGGCGTGCTGCGTGGAACGGGCGACACCCGTGTGCCCGCCATCCTGCATCTGGTGGCGTTCTGGGGCGTGGGTATTCCGCTCGGGATGTACCTAGGGTTCCGCACACCGCTGCGCGAACGCGGACTGTGGTTGGGGCTCGTGGCCGGATTGGCCGCTGCCGCAGTCTTACAGAGTCTCCGCGTCGTAAATCGCTTGCGCCTGGATATCCGCCGCCTCGTCGTCGATCAGTGATTACTGATCGACGACCACGACGTTAAACGCGCTTCTCTTCGAGCAGGGCCATGAACTCCGCCGGAGAGCTGGTCTCCAGCAGGCGGCCCGGTACGTCGCTCTCCTTGCTGAACTGCGCGATCTTTCCCAGTACCGGCAGATATTGGTTCGAGACCTCGAGCGGCGGCGCGACAATGAGGAAGAAGAAGTTGACGGGCTTGTCGTCGATGGCCTTGAAGTCGACCCCGTCTTTCTTGCGGCCGAAGGCCACGCGCAGACGGTTGACGACAAGGCTGCGGCAATGCGGGATCGCGATTCCACGGCCAATGCCGGTGGAGCCGAGATTTTCGCGCCGCTTGAGCATCTTGAACAGCATGCCCTCGGATTTTTCATCGAGCTTGAGCAGCCCGATGAGTTCCTTGAGAATTTCGTCCTTGCTCGTACCCTGAAGCTCGAGCTGGACAGCGTCTTCGGAGAAGAACTCGCGCAGTTCCATAGCCTTGTATCCTAACCATGGGGACGCCGCTGTCAAACCTCTGCGTTGCTCGCCCGAGACCGGCCCGCTAAGTTCAAGCGCATGTCCCGTAAGACGTTTCCATTCCGTGTGCCCCATTCGGTGCCACTCTATCTCGCGCCGATGGCTGGCGTGTCGGAATCTCCCTTCCGACGGCTGTGCCATTCGCATGGCGCCGACGTGGTGGTGACGGAGTTCCTGTCGGCTGAGGGCATCCGTCGCGAGAACGAAGCCACGATCAGCAAACTGCGTTTTTCGCCCGATGAGCACCCGATCGGCGTGCAGATCTTCGGTGCCGATCCCGCCGCTATGGCCGACGCGGCCGCCGTGGTGACGGACCTGTTCATGCCGGACTTCGTCGATATCAATTTCGGCTGCCCGGTCAAGAAGGTCGTGCGCCGGAATGGTGGGTCGGGATGTCTGCGCGATTTGGACCTGGTACAGGAAATCATACGGGCTGTCTCGAAGGCCACGCCGCTGCCGGTCACGTGCAAGATTCGCAGCGGCTGGAGCGAGGAGATGCGCGACCCGGTTGGCATTGCGTTGCGTTGTCAGGACGCGGGCGCTCGCGTGCTCGCGTTGCACGCGCGCACCCGGACGCAGATGTACACCGGGCAGGCGAACTGGGACGAGATCGCCAAGGTGGCGGAAGCGCTCGACATCCCGGTGTTGGGTAACGGCGACATCAAGACGGCGGCCGACGCCAAGCGCATGCTCGACCATACGAAGGCCGACGGCATCATGCTGGGGCGCGGCTCGTACGGCCAGCCGTGGGTGTTCAAGCAGGCCCGCGCGCTCTTCGAGGGCCTGCCCGTGCCGGAAACGCCCGGTGTGCACGAGCGCTTCGCCATCGCGCTCGATCACGCCCGTTTGGTGCAGGGCTACGAGGTGGACGCGATCGGCGCCGCGCTCGAGTTCCGTAAGCACCTTGGTTGGTATGTGAAGGGGCTCCCGAATTCGGCCGACCTGCGGAAGCTGTTGCATCAGGTGCGCGACTTCAGCGAGGTCGAGGAGATCTTCTCGAATTACCTGCTCCACTACGAGGAGTACCGGGCGCAGCGGCTGGCGGCCAGCGACCCGGACGTGTCGGATCTGACCTGCGAAGCCGCCTGATCGCCGCTGGTACTCGGCGCCGTGGGCAGTTGCGGGAACCGCCGGTGCTCCCCTAGTGTACGGAGTGGTGCAGGACCGTTAGCCGGGGGTGACTGGCTTCGACGGGGTTGGTGAAGCTCTGGTTGCGTGCCCAGGTCCTCGAGCACCTGGTAAAACACTCGGGAAAATTCCAATCGCGAACAACAACCTCGCGCTCGCCGCCTAACCTTCGGGTTACCGGCAGTGCTCACAAGGCAGCCCGCCCGGGGCGGCATGTGAGTATCGCAAATCTGGGCTAGTCTGACGTCACGCCTGCGGGCGTTGGGCAAAACTTTAGCAGGCTTGTCTGGACGTGGGCTTTCTGTTGGCCAGCGGACAGAGACCTCAATCAACAGAATACGCACGTAGACGCTGGGGTCGATTCAGTCTCGGACAGGGGTTCGATTCCCCTCACCTCCACTTGGGCGCCTCACCGCAATCGCGGTGGGGCGCTTTTGTTTAGTCGACCGCCGCGGTCGCCGTGGTCGAGCGCCAATTCGCCGGCAGTTGCTTCAGCAGACGCGCCTTGAACTTGTGGTAGTCCACCGTGATCGTGTGGCGCGGCGTATCGAGCTGCGGATAGTCCGGATGGGCCAGTTCCTCGGCAATCGCCCCTTCGAGGTCTCTGGGTGGCACCCAGGCGCCGGACAGACGCCTCGCGAGCACCTTCGCCTGCAACTCGGCCGCTGGCCAGATGCAACCCAGCGGCTGAAAGAGGCCGACGAACGACAGCGTTGGAAATCGCGCGGGGAACATCCGCAGATACAGCGGAACCGGACCTTGGGAGAAGTCGGCGACGTCGGGGGAGAGGAACGGGTGCGCGATCCAGTATCCGGTGCACGCGACGATGATGTCGTAGTCGGCCTGCGTCCCGTCGACGAAGTGGACGGTAGGCCCATCGAAACGCGCGATATCCGGTCGAGGCGTGATGTGCCCGTGGCGCAGCGCGTAGAACAGCTCGGAATTCACCGTGGGGTGCGTCGCTCCGAACGCGTGATCCGGCTCGGGTAGCCCGTAGTCACGATTGGCGCCTTGCAACAGGCGCAGCAGAAATTGGTTGATGCGCGAACGTACCGCGCGAGGCATCCACTGCGTACGCTGCCCGACGACGTCACTCGGCTGGCCGAAGAGGAACTTTGGCACGATCCAGTAGCCGCGGCGCCACGACAGCTCCGTGGTGGCCGAAACTCGAGCCGTTTCCACGGCGACATCGCACGCCGAATTTCCGCCACCGATCACGAGCACCCGTTGACCGGTGAACGGCGCGGCGCGCTTGTAGCCATGCGAATGCATCGTGATGCCGCTGAACTCTCCCGGATACGACGGCATACGCGGGCGCCAATGATGCCCGTTGGCCACGACCACCGCGTCGAAAACCTCATGGAACTCGACATCTCCCGCGCGAACGGTCATCGCCCATTGCTCGCCTGGGAGCGGCGCTACGCGTACGACATCACTCCCGAAGCGCACGCGCGGCGTGACGCCAAAATGGTCGGCGTAGCTCTGGAAGTAGTGCGCGAGTTGCTCGTGCGACGGGTAGTCGGGGAACCACGACGGCATCGGAAAGTCGTGGTACTGCGACAGCGTCTTCGAACTGATGATGTGCGTCGTCTCGAAGACGCTCGAGTGCGACGTCTCGAGTCGGAAGAGCCAATTCCCGCCGACCGCCTCGTTGCGGTCGAAGCACACGACGTCGGTGAAACCCGCATCGAGCAGATTCTTGACCGCGGTGATGCCGGACGGTCCGGCACCGATCACGGCGATGCGTGCGCTTCGGGCCAACATGGTCAGCCGAGTGCGGCGTGGGCAGCGGCCAGGCGGGCGACCGGCACGCGATACGGCGAACAGGAGACGTAGTCGAAGCCAACCTGATGACAGAAGGCGACACTCTGTGGCTCGCCACCATGCTCGCCGCAGATGCCGACCTTGAGATCGGCCCGCGTGGCGCGGCCATCGCGCACGGCCCACGAGATCAGCTTGCCGACACCCTTTCGGTCGAGGACCTGAAACGGATCCTCAGCGAGGATACCCTTCTCGATGTAATGCGGCAGGAACCGACCGGCATCGTCGCGACTTAGGCCGAACGTGGTCTGGGTGAGATCGTTCGTGCCAAAGGAGAAGAAGTCGGCTTCGGTGGCGATCTCGTCGGCCGTGAGCGCCGCGCGCGGCAGCTCGATCATCGTGCCGATGAGATACGGTACGCGCTCGCCCATGACGCCCATCACCTGATCGGCCGCCCGCTCGATGATCGCCCGTTGATGACGCAGCTCGGTGACGTCGGAGACCAGCGGAACCATGATCTCCGGACGTACGTCGATGCCGCGGCGATGCGCGCGCACAGCCGCCTCGAAGATGGCGCGCGCCTGCATCTCGGTGATCTCTGGATACACGATGCCCAGTCGGCACCCGCGATGCCCAAGCATCGGATTGGTCTCGTGCAGCGCCGCCACGATACGAGCCAGCTCTGGGCGAGAAAGCCCCAACGATTGCGCCAGCATCGTCGACTCTTCGCCACCATGCGGTAGAAACTCATGCAGCGGCGGATCGAGGAGGCGGATGGTGACGGGAAATCCGTCCATTGCCTGGAAGATGCCCTCGAAATCCGCGCGCTGCATCGGTAGCAACTTTTCAAGCGCGCGTCGACGTCCATTCAAGTCGCGAGCGACAATCATCTCACGCATCGCGGTGATGCGCTCGCCCTCGAAGAACATGTGTTCAGTGCGGCACAACCCGATCCCTTCGGCGCCAAAGTTACGCGCCACGCGCGCATCGCGCGGGGTATCGGCGTTTGCGCGCACACGGAGCCGACGATCTTCGTCAGCCCATCCCATGAGCTTCGCAAATCCCTGATAGGTCGGCGCGTCGACCGCCGCGAGTACGCCGTTGTTCACGCGCATCACTTCGCTCGGCTGCGTGGGCAGATCACCCGCGAAGACGCGTCCGGTACCGCCATCGAGCGTAAGCCAATCACCCTCGTTGATCACGTGCTCACCGATGCGCATCGACCGCTGCTCGTGTGAGATCTCGAGTGCCGTGCATCCTACGATCGCGCACTTGCCCATGCCGCGCGCGACGACGGCCGCGTGGCTGGTCATGCCGCCACGGGCCGTGAGGACAGCGCGCGCTGCGACGATGCCGTGGAAATCCTCCGGCGTCGTCTCTTCGCGCACCAGAATGACTTGCTCGCCGGCCGCATGACGCCGCTCGGCCACATCGGGATCGAACACGACGATGCCGCTGGCTGCGCCGGGGCTGGCCGGCAAGCCGACCGCGAGTGCCGTGGCCCGTACATCCGAACTGATGACGGGGTGCAGAAGCTGATCGAGCTGATTCGGCTGCATGCGCAACACGGCCTCGCGCTGCGAAATCAACCCTTCGTCCACCATATCGAGCGCGATGCGCAACGCGGCTGCAGTCGTGCGCTTCCCCGTGCGCGTCTGCAGCAGATACAGTGTGCCGCGCTCCACCGTGAACTCGATGTCCTGCATGTCGCGGAAATGCTGTTCGAGGCGATCCTGCGTGGCCATCAGTGCGGTGTATGCCGCGGGCAACATGGTCGCCATGTCGTCGATGTGGAGCGGCGTACGGATGCCTGCGACCACATCCTCTCCCTGCGCATTGACCAGGAACTCGCCGTAGAAACGACGCTCACCGGTGGACGGGTCGCGGGTGAACGCGACACCGGTTCCCGAGTCGTCGCCCATGTTCCCGAAGACCATCGACACGATGTTGACGCCAGTGCCGAGCGTGTGCGAGATGCCGTTCACGCGCCGATAGTCGACGGCCTTCTTCAACGTCCACGAATTCCACACGGCCTCAATCGCGCCCCACAGTTGCACCTGCGGATCCATCGGGAAATCGTGTCCCGTGGTGAACCGGATCAGCTGTTGATACTCGTGCACGAGCGCGCGAAGTGCATCGGCACTGAGTTCACTGTCGGTGGTCACACCGTTCGTGACGCGCTTGCTGCTGAGCAACTGCTCGAACTTGGCGATCGGTACGCCGAGCACGACGTCGGCGTACATCTGCAGGAAGCGGCGGTAGGAGTCGTACGCGAAACGCGCATTCCCGCTCGCCTTCGCCAAACCTTCCACCGTCTCGTCGTTGAGACCGAGATTGAGGATCGTCTCCATCATGCCGGGCATGGAAACGGACGCACCGGAGCGCACCGAGACCAGCAGCGGATTCGCCGCATCGCCGAAGCGCTTGCCGCTGACGACCTCGAGACGCTCGAGGGCGCGCGTGACTTCCTCGCGGAAGGCATCCTCCACCAGCCCATCGGCGAGATACGACACACACCGATGGGCGGCAATCGTGAACCCAGGGGGTACAGGAACGCCGAGATTCGTCATCTCGGCCAGATTGGCTCCCTTCCCCCCCAGTATCGTCTTCATGTCCCGCGTACCGTCAGCGCTGCCGTTTCCGAAGAAATAGACGGAGCGGGTCATTCAGTTCTCCCTTGCAGTGTGTGGAACGACGATCACGCGATGCCGATCGAAAGACCGGCGCCTCCGCCGGCACGTAACAGCTCGGGCTCGCTGGGTGTCGCGGTCGGATACTTCCCCGAGAAGCAGGCGTGGCAATAGCCATCCGGACCTTCAGGCATAGCAGACAGCATGCCATCGATGGACAGGTAGCCCAACGAGTCGACGCCGAGATGCCGGACCAGCTCGTCATGCGTCATCTGCGCCGCGATCAGCTCCTCCCGACGCGGCGTGTCGATGCCGTAGTAGCACGGGCTGATGATCGGCGCGCTCGAGACACGCATGTGCACTTCGCGCGCTCCCGCCGCGCGAACCAGCGACACGAGACCGCGCGTCGTGGTACCGCGAACGATCGAGTCGTCGACCATGACCACACTCTTCCCCTCGAGCAGTTCGCGCACGGGATTGTACTTCACCTTGACCTTCGCATCGCGGCCGGCTTGCGTCGGCTGGATAAAGGTCCGCCCGATATAGTGGTTCCGGATCAATGCCAGTTCGTACGACGTGCCGGATTCGTCGGCGAAGCCGAGCGCGGCCGAGTTCGAGGAGTCGGGTACCGCGAAAACGATATCGGCGCCCGGTGCCGGGCATTCGCGCGCCAGCTGTCGACCCAACGCGCGTCGGGAGCGGTCGACGGAGCCGCTGAACACTGCACTGTCCGGGCGGGCGAAGTAGACATGCTCGAACACGCAGCGATTGATCGGCGCCGCCGGCAGCGCGTGAATCGAACGCAGACCCTGCGCATCGACCGCGATGATCTCACCCGGCTCGACTTCGCGTTCGTACACGGCGCCAACGATGTCCAGTGCGCACGTTTCCGATGCGAAGACCCAGCCATCGCCGAGTCGACCTATCACGAGCGGGCGCCAGCCGTGCGGGTCACGCGCGACGAGTACCGTTTCGTCCAGTACGATCAGCAGGCAGTACGCGCCCTCGACACCCTGCAGCGCGTCCGCGACACGGGCTTCCGGCGTTGCGCCGTGCGCGCGGGCGATGCGATGCACAATCGCCTCGGAATCCATGGTCGACGAGAAGATCGCGCCGCCATCTTCCAGCTCACGCCGCAGTTCGACGGCGTTCGTCAGATTGCCGTTGTGTGCGAGCGCGATGTGGCTCCGGCGCACGCGAGCGAGGATCGGCTGCGCATTCTCGATCGCCGATGCACCGGCCGTGCTGTAACGCGTGTGGCCGATCGCAATCGGTCCACGCAGTGCGTCCATTTCCTCGTCACCGAAACCTTCAGAGACAAGTCCCATCGCACGACTGACTCGCGCATGCCGCGCGTCATCGACGGCAACGATGCCCGCCGACTCCTGCCCGCGATGCTGCAGCGAGTACAAGCCGAGTTGCGTAAGTGCTGCTGCGTCCCGAACTCCATAGACGCCGAAAATACCACACATGGGAAAACTCCCGATCAGTCGTTGGTAGGAGCGTGCGAGGAGACCACCGCATGCTCAGCCGGCGTCTCGCCATCCATGGCGAGCGGAATTGCCTCGTGAAACGCCTTCGCGAGCCAGTCGATCGGCGCCGAGAAGGTGTCGTCCGACATCGTGAACTGCGCACCGCTGTCGGCCGTGGTGACGGCACCGATCACTCGCGCCGGTACGCCATGGCGCTGCGCGATCTGCAGCACCGCCGCGCTGTCCGCAGTGGAGACGATCACACGTCCATGCGCTTCACCGAACAGCAGCGCGCGGTGTGGGAGCGTAGCCCATGCCGAGAGATCGACCGTGAATCCGAATTCGCGATTGCGATCGGCCATCGCGCACTCGGCGAGCGCGACGGCCAACCCGCCATCGCTGCAATCGTGCGCTGAGCGCACGACACCGCCGCGGATCGACTCCAGCAGCGCGTCGATCAAGGCGCGCTCACGCGTCGGGTCACACACGGGCGGTTCGCCAATGGTCAACCCGTGAATCTCGAGCAGGTACTCACTCGCCCCGAGTTCATCGGTGCAATCGCCGAGCAACACGATGTCGTCGTCGGCCTGCTGGAAACCTGACGGCGTGACATGAGAAAGGGATTCGATGAGTCCGACCATGCCGATAGTCGGCGTGGGATGGATCGCGCCCTGTGGGTTTTCGTTGTAGAGCGACACGTTGCCACCGGTCACCGGCGTTTCGAGCACAGTGCAGGCTTCCCCCATGCCGGCGATCGCTTCGCTCAGCTGGAAATACACTTCCGGCTTCTTCGGATTACCGAAGTTGAGATTGTTCGTGATCGCCATCGGGCGTGCACCCGTGCATGCGACATTGCGCGCGGCTTCGGACACGGCCGCGCGGCCGCCATTGCGCGGTGACAGCGCCACGTGGCGGCCATTGCCGTCGATACAGAGCGCGATGGCCTTGTCGGTGCCGCGGAGCTTTACCACGGCCGCGTCGCTGCCCGGGCCGCGCATCGTGCTGGTACGCACCGTCGAGTCGTACTGCTGCCACACCCACTTCTTGCTGGCAATCGTCGGCGACGAGAGCAGGCGCTCCAGCGTCCATGCGTGATCACGTTCTTCCTCGAGTGCCGCGACGGCGTGCGCCGATCGACCCCGCGCAGCCTTCAGCGCTTCGCTCTCCTTCGGCTCGAGCACGTACTGCGGGCACTCGGTGACCAGGCGGGAGCCGGGGAACTCGGCCACCACGCGCTCGCCTTCGGTCACGCGATACACCGGCTCCGCGATCACCTCACCGATCACGGCGGCTTCGAGATCCCACTTGGCGAGAATGGCGCGCACGTCGTCTTCGTGGCCGAGCTTCGCGACCACGAGCATCCGCTCCTGAGACTCCGACAGTAAGATCTCGTACGGTGTCATCCCCTGTTCGCGCACCGGGACCTTCGAGACGTCGATCGTGACGCCGACATCACCGCGCTCGGCCATCTCGGCCGACGACGAGGTGAGACCCGCCGCGCCCATGTCCTGGATCGCGACGATGTGCCCGCTGCGAATCAACTCGAGCGACGCTTCGAGCAGCAGCTTCTCGGTGAACGGGTCGCCGACCTGCACCATGGGCCGCTTCGCTTCGCTGGACGCCGACAGATCCTCCGAGGCGAACGACGCGCCGTGAATGCCATCGCGACCAGTGCGTGCGCCGACGGCCATGATCGGATTACCGACGCCCGACGCCACCGCGGTGATCAGCTCGTCTTGTCGCATGAGGCCGACGCACATCGCGTTCACGAGCGGATTGCCTTCGTACGACGGATCGAACACGACTTCGCCGCCGACCGTCGGTACGCCGACACAGTTCCCGTAATCGCCGATACCCTTCACGACGCCGGCGAAGAGCCAGCGCACGCGGCTCGACGTGAGCGGACCGAAACGCAACGAGTTGAGCAACGCGATGGGGCGTGCCCCCATGGTGAACACGTCGCGCAGAATGCCACCGACGCCGGTCGCCGCGCCTTGGTACGGCTCGACGGCGGACGGATGATTGTGTGACTCGATCTTGAATGCGACCGCCCAGCCGTCACCGACGGAAATGACGCCGGCGTTCTCACCGGGCCCCTGTAACACCCACGGCGCCTTCGTGGGCAGCGTCTTGAGCATCGGACGCGAATGCTTGTACGAGCAATGCTCACTCCAGAGCGCGCTTACGACACCGAGCTCGGTGAACGTCGGCGTGCGCCCCAGCATCGCGATCAACCGCTCGTACTCGAACTCGGTGATGCCGTGCTCGGCCACCATAGCCGGTGTGATCACCGGGTCGCCCGGACGGGATTCGACGGGACGTGCGTTGGACGCGGCGGTCATGCCTTCACCTCGGCGAGCATCGATTCCAGGATTGAGGCGAACAACGGCACGCCGTCGGTTGAACCGAGCGTCGCATCGAGCGCCCGCTCAGGGTGCGGCATCATGCCGAGCACGTTGCCCTCGGCGCTGACGATACCGGCGATGTTACGCAGCGAGCCGTTCGGATTGGCCACCGCGGTGGCCTGGCCCTCGGCGCTCACGTACCGGAACACCACCTGGCCCTCGCCTTCGAGGCGAGCCAGCGTGTCGGCATCGGCCGTGTAACGACCGTCGCCGTGGGCCACGGGAATGGAAATGACCTGACCGATGTGGTACTGCGAGGTGTACCGGGTCGCGATCGACTCGATACGCAGGTGCGCCGGGGCACTCACAAAGCGCAGACTCGCGTTTCGCAGCAGGGCCCCGGGCAGCAACCCGGCTTCACAGGCGATCTGAAACCCGTTGCAAATGCCGAGCACCGGCCCGCCGCGCTTGGCGAAGGCGATGACTTCCTGCATGATCGGACTGAAGCGCGCGATGGCGCCGGCGCGCAGGTAGTCGCCGTAGCTGAATCCGCCGGGAAGGATCACCAGATCGACGTTCTGGAGGTCGTGATCCTTGTGCCACAGATAGACCGCCTCCTGACCGAGGTGGTCGGCGATCGCGTGAAATGCGTCTTCGTCGCAGTTGGAACCGGGAAACCGAACGATCCCGGCCTTCACGCGTGCTCCACCGAGGCGATCTCGAAGTCTTCGGTGACCGGGTTGGCCAGCAGCTTCTCGCACATCGCCGTGATGCGCGCGCGCGCCGCATCGGCGGTCGCCGCTTCGGTCTCGACGATCACGTGGCGCCCGACGCGCACGTCACTCACGTCGGCGAACCCGAGTGAGTGGAGCGCATCAGCAACCGCCTTGCCCTGGGGATCGAGGATCCCGCGACGCGGAACGATGTGGATGGCGCAGCGGAAACGGGTCATGCCAAGGGCTCCTCGCGACCGTCGTCCGGCGCGATGTTCTGTCGTGAAGGACGACGGCGTCGACGACGACGTCGGGGATCGAGGGATTCGTCGATGTCATCCTGGGCCGCGTCGTCATCCTCACGCGCGCCGGGAATGCGATCGAGCAACCCGAGAAAAACGGTGCGGCCTATGCCGTATAGCACATAGGCCATCAGGGCAGGGAAGAAGAACTTCTTCGGTAGAAAAATGACGCCGACGAAGGTGCCGACGACCAACAGAAATCCGAGGATACCGTTCAGCGTGCGAAAGTTCACCGTCGGTACCTTGGCGTACTGCACGTTGCTGATCATGAGCATGCCGAGACCGAGCATGACCCAGCGCAGCATTTGATGCCAGGGCAGGTCGCCGATCATCGTCTCGGTGTACAGCGGCGTCTGGCTGAACCAGTAGTACGTCGCGAGCGTCATGCCCGCGGCGGGACTGGGCAGACCCGTGAAGTGCGTGTTTTTGGTGCCAGCCTGCTCGACGTTGAAGCGCGCCAGCCGCATCACGGCGCACGCCGTAAAGAAGAAGCAGAAGATCCATTCCCACCGTGTACTCTGGAACACGGCGAAGTACATGATCAGCGCGGGCGCGGTGCCGAACGAGATCGCATCCACGAGTGAGTCGAGCTCCTCACCAAAGCGCGTGCCCGACTTCGTGGCGCGCGCGATGCGACCGTCGAGCGTGTCGGCGATCGCACCGAACACGATGAATCGGGCGGCGGCATCGAAATCGCCGCGAGACGCGGCGACGATCGCGAAGATACCGAAGAAGAGGTTGGCCAGCGTGAAGCCGTTGGGGAGGGCAACGGCGGCGCGAGGACGCGGACGGCGCGGACGTTCTACGCCATCGGTACCGGTCCCGCGGGTATCCGGGCGGCTCATGTGGGTGTTCCAACTGAGGTACGATAGACCCAGGCCACCACGAGGGCCGCGAGCGTGAGGACATATCCGGCCAGCCACCACGGCCACGAACGAAAGCGTAACGCGGCCGCGAAAGTCAGCGCGGCCAATCCGGCGGCGCCAAGCAGCAGTGGATAACCCTCACGCGCAAACATCAAAGCGAATCCTCGAGCAATCCGAGGCGTCCCAGGTCCATTGGTGCGCCGGTGAGACGAGCGAAGGCATCCCGGTAGCGGAAGCTGGTCGCGCCGATGACATCATCGGGAAGCGTGGGAGCCGGCGCTTCACCATTCCATCGTCCGGCGCGGCGTTCCACATCGAGCCAGTCCCGAAGCGGCTGCTTGTCGAAGCTGGGCTGACCGCGGCCCGGTGTGTAGCTGTCGGCCGGCCAGAATCGTGAGCTGTCCGGCGTGAGCACTTCATCGATCAACAACAAGCGTCCGTCACGCCGGCCGAACTCGAACTTGGTGTCCGCCACGATGATGCCGCGCGGTTCCGCCGTGGCGCGTCCGAACTCGTACACCGTGCGCGCCAGACGCTCGAGTGTGGCGGCCGTATCGGACCCCACGCTGTCAATCACGCTGGCGATCGTGATGTTCTCATCGTGGCCCGTCTCTGCTTTCGTGGCCGGGCTGAAGATCGGCGGATCGAGGCGATCGCTCTCACGCAGTCCGACCGCCAAGGCCTCACCGGCCAGCGTGCCATGTGCCTGGTACTCTTTCCACGCGGAACCCGTGATGTAGCCGCGGATCACGCATTCGATCGGCACGACATCGGCGCGCACACACAACATGCTGCGGCCGGCGAGCGCGTCGCGATACGGCGCCAGCGATGGCACCTCGCGTACGATCTCATCGGTGTCGGCAGAGAGCAGATGATGCTCCACGACGCTCGACAGCTGGGACAACCACCACGCGGTGAGCTGCGTGAGCACAACGCCCTTGTACGGAATCGCTTCGCTCATGACGATGTCGAACGCGCTGATGCGATCGGTCGTCACCAGCAGCAGCCGATCGTCGTCCACGGCGTACACGTCGCGCACCTTGCCGCGCCGCACGAGCGGCAACGGCAATGCCGTTTCGATCATTGCTGCGGGCCGTCCCGTGCTCATACGCGCACCTCTTCCACTTCGACACCGGTGCGGTCACGAGCAAGCCACGGTGCCACGTGTTCGTCGAGGAACTCCACGACTTGTTCCGGCGACCGTCCGACGAAGCGCCTCGGCTCCGTCACGGCCTGCAAATCTTCCAAAGGGATACCGAAGGCGGGATCGGCCGCGAGCCGCTCCAGCATGTCGTTGCGCGCTGCGCCATCCTTCACGGCACGCGCGGCGTCGATGCTGTGACCGCGAATCAGCTCATGGGCTTCCTGACGATCGCCGCCGGCGCGCACGAAGCGCACGATGATCTCCTCGGTGGCCATGAACGGGAGTTCGTCATCGACGCGACGCCGGATCCGAGCGGGATGGACCTCGAGCCCGCGCACGACGTTCTGCATCAGCACCAGAATCGCGTCGGTGGCAAGGAACGATTCAGGGATCACCAGACGACGATTCGCGGAATCATCCAGCGTGCGCTCGAAGTACTGCACGGCGTGCGTCTGATTGGCGTTCGGCTCGAGCGACAACACGAACCGCGCGAGCGACGCGATCCGCTCGGAGCGCATCGGGTTCCGCTTGTACGCCATCGCCGAGGATCCAATCTGGTTCTTCTCGAACGGCTCCTCGATCTCGCCGAACGCCTGCAGCATGCGGATGTCACCAGAGAACTTCGACGCGGTGGCCGCGATGCCGGCGACGACGCCAAGCACCTGCGCGTCCACCTTTCGCGAGTATGTCTGCCCGCTGACCGGGATCGACGTCGCGAAGTCCATGCCGGTGGTGACAAGTCGATCGAGCTCGCGCACCTTTGCATGATCCCCGTCGAACAGCGAGAGGAAGCTCGCCTGCGTACCGGTGGTGCCCTTCACACCGCGGAACGGCAGCTGCGCGACGCGGTACTCGAGATCCGCGAGGTCAAGGAGGATGTCCTGCATCCACAACGTCGCGCGCTTGCCGACCGTGGTGAGCTGCGCCGGCTGAAGGTGCGTATAGCCGAGGGCCGGTTCGTCCTTCCACTCGCGCGCGAACCCGCCAAGGGCATCGAGCGAATCGATCAGCTTCTCGCGCAGTAGGTGCAACCCGCGGCGCATCAGAATCAGCTCCGCGTTGTCGGTGACGAAGCAGCTCGTGGCGCCGAGGTGAATGTACTTGCGGGCCGCCGGCGCCACATCGCCGAACGCGTGCACGTGGGCCATGACGTCGTGACGGAACTTCTTCTCGTACACGGCGACGGCATCGAAGTCGAAGTCATCGAGATGCGCGCGCATTTCTTCGAGCGCGGCATCGGGAATCGCAATGCCGAGACTCTGCTGCGCTTCGGCGAGCGCCAGCCACAACCGGCGCCAGAGGCCGTACCGCGTCTGCGGGCCCCACAGCGTGAGCATGGCGCGCGACGCATAGCGGTCGGCGAGCGGCGAGGCGTACGAAGTGCGGTCGGGTGCGGTCACGGAATCAGCGGAGAGAGAACGACGTCTGGAGATACTGTCGATTGCGCTCGAATACCACATACACGGGACCGCGAGCGCCATATCGGTCGATGGCAGCCGACGCCGCCTCGGCCGAATTCACTCGCGTCTGTCCCACCTGCACGATTACATCGCCGTCCTGCAGGCCGATTTCATCGCGAATCCGATCGGACACGCGATACACGAGCGCGCCAGCGTTCGACGCCACGCCTCGCTCCTGGCGAATGACGTCGGTGAGCGACACCAGTTGCAGTTCGCGTAGCACGGTGACCTTGGGTGCGCTTACCTCCGGCGCGTCGGCGACCTGCAGCGAGAAGCGCTGTTCGCCGCTGCCACGGCGCACGGTGACCGCCAGCTGCTCACCAACACGCAGGTCGAGCAGCCGCGCTTCCCAGTCGAACGGATTCTTCACGGGCCGCGTGCCGGCGGCGATCACTTGATCACCCGCGCGGACTCCAGCGCGATCCGCGGGGGATCCCGGAACCACGCGCGCCACGATGGCGCCGACCGCGGCCGCTTCGCGCGCGCTCTGCACGTCGGGCGTCTGTAGGCGAATGCCCACCCACGGCTGACGCACCGAACCGTGATCGAGCAGGTCTTCCACGATCCGCTTCGTGCGGTCGATCGGGATCGCGAATCCGAGACCCACCGATCCACCGCTCGGCGAATAGATCGAGCTGTTGACCCCGACCACTTCGCCCGACGCGTTCACCAGCGGGCCGCCGGAATTCCCGGGGTTGATCGCGGCATCGGTCTGGATCATGTCGACGTACACGCCGCCGCCGTCGCCGCGCCCTGCGAGATTTCGACCAACGGCACTCACGACGCCCACCGACACGCTGGGTTCGCTGTTCCCGAGCACGAAACCGAACGGATTGCCGATAGCGATCGACCACTCGCCAACGATCAACGTCGACGAACTGCCAAGGGGCGCCACCGGCAGATCCTTGGCCTTGATCCGCACCACCGCGAGGTCGTTCGTCTCATCGATGCCGACCACGGTGGCGTCGTACGACGTTCCGTCGCGCATGCCGATGGAGACCTTCGTGGCGCCCGAGATCACGTGGGCGTTGGTCACGATGATGCCGTCACTACGCACAACGAAGCCGGAGCCGATGCCGGCGTTGCGGCGTTCACCGGTGCGCCCGCCCATGAAGTATTCGAAGAAGTCGACCGGGACCTTCTGCACCGTTTCCGTCTGCACCGTGACGACGGCTGGGGCTACGCGTTCCACGGCCGTCGTGATGGCGGTCCGACGCGATCCATCGATGGTCTGCGCGGGAACGGGGCCGACCGGCTTGCCGGGGGCAGGCGGGAGCGTGCGGGTCTGCGCATTCGACGTGCTGGGGTTCGCCCCCTCGCAGCCGATGAGGGTGAGCGCGACCAGCAGAATGAGCGTAGAACGTTGGACCATCAGGAACATCCTCTGGTCACGAGGCATCGACGTAAAGCTCTGCGGGATACGTCACCTCGCGCAGCGACAGACCGTGAGCCGGTGCCGGAGCGGGCGTGCCCGAATTGTCGGGTGCGACGAGGAGCCGCGCGATCGTACCGCGCGGACGCCGCCCCTGAGCCACCTCAACCATCGTTCCGACTAGAAAACGCACCATATGATGGAGAAAACGGTTCGCCGCAACTTCGAACACCCAGCCGCCGTCGCGCTCAACCCACCGCGCATGCTGAATAATGCAGCGGTGGTGATCATCGACCGGCGCCGTGTGAGCGACGGCGAACGCACGAAAGGTGTGTTCACCCAACACACTGTCGGCTTCTCCCTGTAGCGCCGCCGGGTCGAGCGGGTGTCGGATCGCCCACTCGAATCGCCGACGGAATGGGGAGCGTGCCGCCTCATCCGTCCCGATAAGATAATCGTATCGACGCGCGATGGCGCTGCGGCGCGGATGAAACTCCCGCACCATCCGGTGCGCCTCCGCAACCCAGATATCGTCGGGGAGAATGGCATTCATCGCCCGGCGGAGGGTGGCGGGCGTCCATCGCTCCGGTACCCGGACGCCGACGCCCTGGCCATGCGCGTGGACCCCGGCGTCGGTCCTCCCGGCGCCAATGGCGGGAACGGCGGTCGCGCACAAACGCGCGAGGCCCATTTCCATGTCGCCTTGCACGGTGCGGACGACGGGCTGACGCTGCCAACCGGCGAAGCGCCCCCCGTCATACTGCGTTACCAGGAGGATCGGTCGCGGGTCCATGACCTGGAGGAAGCTAGGCACCAGACGCGTTCGCTTCAACTGATTCGCCTTCAAAGGCGCTCGACTATTGCGCTGTCGCGTCCGCTGACGTTTCCTCCACTCGCCATGCCTCCTCGCTCACTTGCTTCGCTGGCGTACGCGCTCTCCGCCACATCCGATCTCGACGGTGCCCTCATCGCTCTGGGGGAGTGCCTCGCCGAGTTGGATCGCGGTGCGTCGGTCGCCCTGCTTCAGTACGACGCCCGCCGCGACATGCTGCGAGACCGGCTCACCCCAGTCGGCGCGCAAGTCGTTCGGACGTCGATGGAGACCACCTTCGATCACCTGCCGAAGGCCGCCCGCGTCAAAATTCTGGCCGGTGGGCCCTTCGTCGACGTCAGTGACCGGTCCGCGGACTACGCCCGCCTGTGCGGCTTCACGGCCTCGCTGGACGGCGGCATTCTGGCCGTCCGCGGCCTGAAGGTCGAGGGTCTGCTCGGCGCCGTTCTGGCGTTGTACGAGCCGCGCAAGATCTTCGGGACTCGTACGACCGAGCGCCTGTCGCCGGCCGTTGCGCTGTTCGATTTGGCCTACGTGCGCCTCGCCGAGCGGGATGCCCGCGAAGAAGCCGTCCGCACGCTGGAGGACGTGACGCAGCGGGTGCACGGCGAATACGTGCGGAAGCTCACGGCGTTGGAAACGGAGCTGCGTGAGGTGCGCAACACTCCGCAGCACATCACGGCGCTCAATCCGGCGGAGGCGATCGCGATTCAGGCGGATGCCGCACGGTCGGGCGAAGAGGCTCGTCGGGCGCTGCGTCGGGCCGAACTCGCCGACCAGCAACTGACGTCGGCCGTGGGTCAGCTCGAGCAGGCGCACGTCGAGCTGCATCGGCGCAGTGAAGCCCTGCGGCAGCGGACCCGTACGCTGTATCTGCTCGACCGCGCGCTCTCGCTCGACGCCGAGACGACCGAGGCCCGGAAACTGGTGGACGGTCTGCTGGCGTTGGTCGGCGATGACATGCAAGCACAGCGGTGCTCACTCATGCTGCGAGCGCCCGAGCCGGACTACCTCTACCTCGCAGCGGCGCGTGGCATCGCGCCGAACATTGTGGAGGGGATGCGTATCCGCATCGGCGAAGGCGTCGCTGGCCGGGTCGCCGCCGCGCGCGAGCCGTTGCTGGTACAGGATGTCCGAGAGGCTGCGCAGCACCCGCTGCTCCGTGACCAGTACTTCACGACGGGAAGTTTCATCAGTTTCCCACTCGTGTATCACGACGAGTTGGTCGGCGTGCTCAATCTTACGAATCGCGCCCAGCGTGGCATCTATACTGACGAAGACGTCGAGCGCGTCCGACTGCTGGGCCTCGTGATCTCGCTCATCATGTCGCGGAACGCGCTCCCTGAACGCTTGCTCGAGTCGATCAATGTCCGCTGAACCATTGACCCAGGCGATTCGTCGCCTGGCGGCCCATGAGTCACTCGACGCGGCGAGCGTGCGTCGCGCATTCGGGGTCATCATGCGCGGCGAAGGCACACCGGTGCAGGTGGCTGCACTCTTGATGGCGCTGCGGGTGAAGGGGGAGACGCCCACCGAGGTGGCGGGTGTCGTTGAGGCGCTCCGCGAGGCGATGGTCGTGCTGTCGGCCGAGCGCCCCGACGAGTTGGTCGATACCTGCGGAACGGGCGGCGGGGCACTGACCACTTTCAATATTTCGACGGCCGCGGCACTCGTTGCCGCCGGTATGGGTGTGCGCGTCGCGAAGCATGGCAACCGGTCGTTTACCTCGCGCTCAGGGAGCGCTGATGTGCTCGAGGCGCTGGGCGTCGTGATCGATACGACGCCGCCGGCTATGGCCGCCACGCTGGCCGACGCGGGCATTGTGTTCATGTTCGCGCCGCTCATGCACCCCGCGCTGCGTCACGTCGGCCCTGTGCGCCGGGAGCTTGCGGTCCCGACGGTCATGAACATCGTGGGTCCGCTGGCCAATCCGGCTCGCGCAGGGCGGCAGGTCGTCGGCGTCGCGGAACGCGCGCGTCTCGAGCTACTCGCCGACGCGCTCTCGGCGCTGGGAACGGTCCGGGCCATGGTCGTGCACGGCGAGCCCGGCCTCGACGAGATCTCGCCGCTCGGCCCGACGCACGTGATGGAGGTTCGCGACGGACGCGCCACCTCGTGGACGATCGACCCCGGAGCGCACGGGATTTCGGGAATCGTACTCGACGATTTGGTCGGCGGCGATCCGGTACACAATGCAACGCTGATCGAGGACGTTCTCGGCGGCGGCGGCTCCATCGGGGCGCAGTCAGCGGTATTGCTGAACGCGGCCGCCGCGTTATATGTGAGTCGCGATACCGGTAGTTACTCGGATGCGGTGGACACGACACGGCGGGCGATGGCCGAAGGAGTCGGCCTCGCCGCACTACAACGCCTGCGCGTGGCGTCCAACGCGACCCGAGGGTAATCGGGTCGCGCGGTCAGTAGCGACGCAACACGCCGACGACGATGCCTTGTATCCGGACATCGTCTTCATGCACGAAGAGCGGCGACATCGTTTCGTTGGCCGGCTGCAGGCGAATCCGTCCGTCGCGCTCGCGATAGTAGCGTTTGACCGTCGCACCGGATCCGTCGAGCATCGCGATCACCATCTCGCCGTTGTCGGTGCGTTGCGATCGTTGATGACCACATAATCCCCGTCCTTGATCTGCTCCTCGATCATCGAGTCGCCGCGAACCTTCAGGACGTAGTGGCTTCCGCTGCGACGCAGGAAACCATCCGGCACTGACATCGTTTCACCCGTGTGCATGGCCTCAATGGGGGCACCCGCCGCCACGGAGCCGAGTAACGGCAGCTCCACCGACCGCTGAAACAGCTCGGAGGGAAGGATCTCGATGGCGCGACTCTCGTTGTACGAGCGTTTGATGTAGCCCTTGCGCTCGAGATTGGTGAGGTGCTCGTGCACCGTTGCCAGCGAGTTATAGTTGAAGCGCGATGCGATCTCTTCGAAACTCGGGGCGTATCCGTTCTCTTCGTTGTAATCGGAGAGATAGGACAAAATTTCCCGCTGTCGCTTGGTGAGCGGCATGGTTGCTCCACGAAAGGGGACCTACAGACCCGGACCCCCGAATGCAGGCCGAATCCACCAAACGCCACGCTAACCGAACACAGGCCGAAGTGCAAGCATTTTCTTCACGACCGGTGTGGACCTTCCCGACGGGGACCCTCGGCGACCTCACCCGCGCCTCCCACGAACGGGCCCGCGCCGTCCTCTCGACCCTGCCGGAGCTTCGGAGTGCGGCCCGCGACATTCCACCGCCGTTCGGTGCCGAGGCCTTTGCTGGTGCCCTCCGGGGCCCGGCGATCCGGGTGATCGCCGAGGTAAAGCGCGCCTCGCCGTCGAAGGGCGCGATCAATCCGGGCATCGATGCCGCGACACAGGCCGCGTACTACGTCGCGGGCGGGGCGGCGGCCATCTCCGTGCTCACCGAGCCCACCCGTTTCGGTGGCGCGCTCGACGACCTCTCCGACGTCGCCGCGCGCGTGGCTGTTCCGGCCATTCGCAAGGATTTTCTCGTGCATCCCGTGCAGCTGTGGGAGGCACGCGTGCGAGGTGCTGCAGCCGCCCTGCTGATCGTGCGTGCCTTGTCGCCAGCCGAGCTGCCGATGTTGATGGACGCCGCCCGTGAGTGCGGGTTGGCGACGCTCGTCGAGATCCGCGATGAAGCCGAGTTGGAGCGGGCGCTCGAGGTCGGGGCGACCGTTATCGGAGTCAACAATCGGAATCTCGAAACGCTCATCATCGATCCCTCCACTGCGCCCACGCTCATTCCGCGCATCCCGTTGCACTGTGTTGCCGTGGCCGAAAGTGGCATGCAGACGGCCGATGATGTCGCACCGTCCGCGCTCGCCGGCGCCGACGCGATTCTCGTGGGCAGCGCCATTTCCGCGTCGACGGATCCGGCGGCGTCGGTGCGCGCCCTCGCGGGGTTTGCACGATCGACCTCGGCGCGGCGGTGAACGTCGCGGCCGCCGCCGGCCCCGATCGCGCCGTCCCGCCCGAGGTCAAGATCTGCGGGCTGACACGGGAGCGTGACGCGCAGCACGCGGTGACCACCGGCGCGTCCTACATCGGTGCGATCATGGCCGGCGGTCCTCGACTGCTTACCATGGATCGCGCGCGTGCGGTGCTGGGCCCGCGTCGTCACGATGTGCAGCGGGTTGTGGTCTTCGGCGACCAGCATCCCGATGATGTAATCGTCACAGTCCAGACGCTCGATCTCGACGTCGCCCAGTTACACGGCGCGTACACCGCGGCATCGATCGACACGATTCGTCGGGAAACGGGTCGCATGGTTTGGCCGGTGCTTCGTGTCGCGGGAACGATGCTGCCCGACGATGCCGCCGCACTTGGTGCCTCCGCGGGAACGGTGGTGCTCGATGCGCATGTGGTCGGGCAGCTGGGAGGAACCGGTGTCGCTTTGGACTGGTCTGGACTGCGGAATGCCGTCGGGGCGCTTCGCGAGTCTGTACCGGGGATTCGAATCATCCTCGCTGGCGGATTGCGTCCGCGGAATGTGATCGAGGCCATCCGATTGCTTTCTCCGGACGTCGTAGACGTATCTTCAGGAGTGGAGTCCGAGACGGGTCTCAAGGACCCGATGTTGGTCGAACAGTTCGTCGCGGCCGTACGCTCGGCCGCAGGGATGCAGCGATGACCATGGTGGATACAACGAACGGCGCGACAGCGCCGACTGATCGTTTCGGCCCGTTCGGTGGACGGTACGTTCCGGAAACGCTGATCCCGGCGCTCGATGCGCTCGAGGCGGCGTTCGACGAAACGCGTCACGATGCGGCGTTCCAGGCGGAACTCGATGCGTTGCTGCGTGAGTATGTCGGGCGGCCGACGGCGCTCTCGTTTGCGCCGCGGCTGAGCGCACGGATCGGCGCACCGGTCTGGATGAAGCGCGAAGACCTGTGTCATACGGGCGCGCACAAGATTAACAACACGGTCGGGCAGGCCATGCTTGCGCGCCGGATGGGGAAGCGCCGCATCATCGCCGAAACCGGCGCCGGACAGCACGGCGTCGCCACCGCGACGATCTGCGCGCGCTTTGGCCTGGAATGCGTGGTGTACATGGGTGAGGAGGACATGCAGCGCCAGGCGCTGAATGTGTTCCGCATGCGTCTCCTCGGGGCCACTGTCGTACCCGTTCTGTCGGGGACGCGGACGCTCAAGGACGCCACGACCGAAGCGATTCGCGACTGGGTCGGATCGGTGAACGACAGCCACTACATCATCGGATCCGTCGTCGGCCCGGCGCCGTACCCGCGCATGGTGCGCGAGTTTCAGTCGGTCATTGGACGCGAGGCCCGCGCCCAGATGCTCGCGCGCGCCGGCGTGCTGCCGAAAACGGTGGTCGCGTGTGTCGGCGGCGGCTCGAACGCGATGGGTATCTTCGCCGGCTTTGTCGGCGACGCTGGTGTGGAACTTGTCGGCGTCGAGGCGGCCGGTGAGGGACTGCATACCGAGCGTCACAGTGCGTCGATCACACGCGGAACGCCTGGTGTGTTGCACGGGTCGCTCAGCTATCTGCTACAGGATGCGAACGGACAGGTGCATCCTGCCCACAGCATCTCGGCGGGACTCGATTATCCCGGTGTCGGCCCCGAGCACGCGTGGTTGCATGACAGCGGTCGGGCTGAATACGTGTCGATCGATGATACCGAAGCGCTGCGCGGCGTCGCCTTGCTGAGCCGGCTCGAAGGCATCATCCCGGCGCTCGAAACGGCGCACGCCGTCGCGTGGATCGAACGGGAAGCGGGGCGCTGGTCGGAGCAGGAGCCGGTCCTGCTCTGTGTGAGCGGCCGCGGTGACAAGGACATCGGCACGATCAATCAGTACACGCTGCCCGAGGTATGACGACAACTGGGCACGAAGTAGCCGTCTCGCCGCCGGCGGTGGCGGCAATCGAGGATGCGTTACGCGCATTCGCGAAGGCGCTTCGTGCCATTCAGTTGTACCTGCCGAACAATCCGACGCGCGCGACCGCCATCGAGCAGGCGCGTACGGCATTCGGCAAAGTGTGGCGCGTGGCGAGCCCGCTCGAGATCCAGATCAAGGAAGCGTCGTTCGCGTGGGAAGAGCGAACGGTGTACCTCGATGCGGAGCGCGGCACCGACGGATTGCCGTGGTTGCTGTATCGCGATGGCTTGCGGTCGCTGCAGCTGCACAGTGGATTCGAATCCACCGATCTCGAGGCCCTGCTCGCCATTCTGCACAAAGCGCGCACTGCGCTTCCGGATGATGATGATCTCGTGACCCTGCTGTGGGTCGCCGACCTGGCCACGGTCGAGTATCGACACGTCGAGCACGATGCGGTGGGCGATATGCCGGTCATGGCAGGTACCGATCGCCCGGGCGTCGCGGTGTTCGCGGCCGGCGTGGCGCCGCTGGCGGTGCCGTCGGCGGAATCGGCAGCGCCCGGCGAGGGGCCGCCTCCGGGCATGGTCCGGGTCGAGGACTTCGACACCACGCTGTATTTCCTCGACACGCGTGAAGCGACCTATCTGCAGGACGAACTCAAGCGCGAATACGCCGAGGATCATCGCAAGCTCGTGTTGGCGAGCCTGTTCGATGTGATCGAAGGGCAGGCTGCCGTGGAGTCGCAGTTGGAGGCGCTGCGTACGGTCGATCAGCTGTTGATCGAGTTTCTCACGCTCGGCGAGTACGAGCTTGTCGCGTTGGCGTTGCGCGAGGCGTCAACGGCGTCGCGGCGGCTCGCCGCGGAGGAGCGCGTGATGACGGCGCTCCGTGACCTGCCGGCCCGCTTGAGTGAGCCCGCCGTGATGTCGCAGCTGCTTCAGGCGCTCGACGAGAGCGCACGGACGCCGGTGGCCTCGCTGCTCGAGGGGCTGTTCGTGGAGCTTCGGCCGTCTGCGCTCGAGCCGCTTGTCGCGTGGCTCGGTGTCGCGACGTCCTCGCCGGCGCGGGCGTCGATCGAACGCGCCTCGGCACGATTGGCGGGCGCGCACACGACGGAACTCGCGCAGCTGCTCGAGCATGAGAACGAGTTCGTTGTACGTGGGGCGCTGCGACTGGCCGCGCAGCTGGCAACGCCGGCCGCGGTACCTGGCCTGGCCCGGTTGCTGCGCGGCCGCGACTCGAAGCTGCGCGTCGAAGCGCTGAGCGTGCTTGGTGAGATAGCCTCGCCTGCCGCGCTGCAGGCCGTCGAGCGCGGCATCGAGGACAGCGATCGCGACGTACGCGTCGCCGCGTTCCGCGTGATCGCGACACGGCTGCACACGGCCGCGCTTCCCCGACTACTCGACGCCGTGCGGCGCAAGGAGCTGCGCTCGGCAGATCTGAGTGAGAAGATGGCGCTCTTTGAAGCCTTTGGCAGCATGTGCGGTGATGCCGGCGTGCCAGAGCTCGACGCGCTATTGAATGCGCGCGGACTTCTTGGAGCACGCGAGCCAGCGGAGCTGCGCGCCTGCGCCGCCCGCGCGCTCGGCATGGTGGCGACGCCGAAGGCTTCGGCGGCCTTACAGCGTGCCGCCGACACGAAGGATGTCGTCGTGCGCAGCGCCGTCGCGCGCGCCATGCGAGGCAGCGCGTGACGGCACCGCTTTCGTCCATCGGCAGTGATCAATCGGGTGATCCCCAGGCGCAGCGTACGGCGCGCGGATTCGTGGTCGCCGTGCATGGTGCGGTACGCGCGGTGCGCCTCTATCCCATCGAGAACAGCGCCGTGCAGAAGGCGATTGCCGAGCTGGTCAACGCCGCCGAGCGCGTCGAGTTGGCTGACGGGCAATGTCGTCTGCGACGGATCGGTGATTACCTGTTCGTGAATGAAACGCGACTGCGTCTCACACTCGACAACTACGCCGCCGTCGCGTACGTGCTCGGTCTGCTCCGCGAGGCAGGGCTCGGCGGCTTCGCGATTATCGCGCCGACGAGCCCGCGGGTGTGGGTCGTGCTGCTCGCGTTTCTGCAGTCGCCGCCGCTCGAGTATCCCGAAGAAGATCGACTTCAGCAGGTCTCGACGCGCGTCGAACAGGCCGGCGTTGCGTGCTTCGAATTCTATCCGCCCGTCGAGGAAGCCGATCAGCAGGAAACGGAACTCGACGCGAAGGAACGCGCCCGTCAAACGTATGTGCGGTCGCTCGACGTCACCCGCGATGTGATGACATCGGCACGACTCGGGCGCAGCGCGGGACTCAAGCGGGTCAAGCGTGCGGTGCAAGGTATCGTCGACGCCATTCTCACCGATGCCGCGTCGCTGATCGGCCTGACCACGCTCCGCGAGTTCGACGAGTACACGTTTGTGCACAGCGTGAACGTCAGTATTCTCTCGGTGGCACTCGGACGCCGGCTCGGATTGACGAAGCCCCAGCTGTTGGACCTCGGGCTGGCGGCGCTGTTGCACGACATCGGCAAGTCGCGTGTCCCGCTCGAGCTGCTCAACAAGCGAGGGTCGCTGGATGACGAGGAGCGGGTCATTCTCCAGACGCATACATGGCAGGGCGTGCTCGCGATGTTCGCCATGCCGACCGGTTCGGCGCGTCCCTGGCGCGCCATGACCTCGGCGTACGAACATCACATGCGTATCGACCTCACGGGCTATCCCAGGTCGTTGCGGTCGCGTCGGCTGACACTGTACAGCAAGATCATCGCGGTGGCAGACGGCTTCGATGCCGCCACGACCACGCGCGTGTATCAGGACGTGCCATGGACGCCGGCGGACGTGTTGCGAGGCATGCGAGACAACACGCGCCTCGGACTCGACCCCGTAGTCGTGAAAGCGTTCATCAACCTCACGGGCATCTATCCGGTCGGCACGCTTGTGGTCCTCGACTCCTTCGCGCTCGCGATGGTGGTCGCGGCCAATCCCGATCCGACCGCGCTGTCTCGTCCGCTCGTGCGCATGATCACGGACGCCCAGGGCAACCGCGTTCAGGATCTCCAGATCTACGACCTGACATCCTGCGACGCGTCCGGCCAATTTGCATACACTATCATTCGGACCGAGGACCCTCAACGCTATGGCATCAACATCGGTGATTACTTCGCCTGACGTTTCCGTCCCGTCCGCCTCACGACTGTCGGCGCGCTTTGCGGCGCTGGCGTCGCAAGGGCGTCGGGCGCTTGTCTGCTATGTGACGGCAGGGCATCCTGACCCCGAGCAGAGCGTCACGCTGCTCCGTGGCATTGCGGCGGCTGGCGCCGACGTGATCGAGGTCGGCGTACCGTTCTCTGATCCGATGGCTGACGGTCCGGTCATCCAGCTGAGTTCGCAGATCGCCCTCGACCACGGCGTGAGCCTCGAGCGCACGCTGGAGATCGTGCGCGACGCTGCGCTCGACGTGCCGGTGGTGTTGTTCAGCTACCTCAATCCGATCATCGCCGGCGGACCGGATGTGCTCGCGCGCGCGCGCGCTGCCGGTGTGGATGGTGTCTTGGTCACCGACCTGCCGGTCGGTGCCGATCCCACGCGCGAAGCGTGGTTTGGTGAGAGCGGGCTCGACTTCGTGCGGTTGGTCGCGCCGACCACGCCGGCCCCGCGCATGGAGGAGATTGCACGTCATGGCGGCGGATTCGTGTATCTGATCAGCCGCTTGGGCGTGACCGGAGAACGGGCGTCCCTGCCCGATGATCTACCGGACACGGTGGCGCGGCTCCGATCGTCGACGGCACTGCCGATCTGCATCGGCTTCGGCATCTCGACCCCGGAGCAGGCCAAGGCGGCGGCGCTGTTAGGTGATGGTGTGGTCGTCGGTAGTGCGCTCGTGCGAGCCGCGGGACGTTCGGTGCAGGAGGCCATCGACCTGACGGCGGCGCTGCGCGCTGCAATCGACGAGATCTGACGACCGCTGTGACGGCCGATTCACTCCGCCACGGACCGCGCCTCGCGCTGCCGGCCTGGTCGATCGTGACCGACAAACGGCGCGCGCATATCGGGCGCGTCGTGACGCTGTTGCGGTCGTGGGCCGAAACGCTTGCGCTGCCGGCGACAGACACGCAGGCCTGGGTGGATGCCGGCACCTGGCACGATGCACTGCGCGACGCTGATGAACATATGCTGCGCACCGTGACCAGCGACCACACGCGTCCGTTCGGCATGCTGCACGGCCCGGCGACGGCGATCCGTCTCGCCGCGATCGGTGAGACGCGTCAGGACGTGCTCGACGCGATTCGCTGGCATACCGTCGGTCAGTCCGACTGGTCGCGGGTTGGTCGCGCGCTGTACATGGCCGACTTTCTCGAGCCGGGTCGCTCGTTTATGCAGGCCGATCGCGCATTTCTCGCCAGCTGCGTGCCACTCGCCTTTGACGACGTCTTCCGTCAGGTAGTTCGTATGCGTCTCGAGTGGGCCATCCGCGAAGGGAAGGGGCTCGCGCCCGAGACGGTCGCGCTCTGGGAGACCGTGCGATGAGCACGTCTTCTGGGTGGCCGTCGATGCCAGCAGCGGACGCGCCGCGGCGCAAGCGGCGCGGTTTGCTGATTCTTGCGCTGTTGGCCGTCGTGACTCTCGGCGCCGGCGCGGCGTGGTGGCAATTGAAAGCGACTCCTATCATCTCGTCCGCGAACGGCACGATGGCGGCCGTCGATGATTCGCTCGCGCGTGCGCCCAGTGACAGTCGCGTGCGGGTTCGCGTGCTCAATGCGTCGGGCACGCGAGGGTACGCGCGGCGCGCGACCATCGAATTACGCGATCGTGGCTTCGATGTCGTCGAGTACGACACCGAGCGTGGCAAGCCTCGCAATGGCACGCTCATCGTCTCACACACCGGACATCGGGATTGGGCCGACCGGCTCCATCGTGCGTTCGGCACGGGCGCGATCGAGGAACGCCCGGATTCGCTACGCTACGTGGATCTCACCATCTTCGTGGGTCGTGACTGGAAGCCGTCGACCGAGACGCTCCGTCCGTAGCTGACCGCAGGCGGCGGCGATATCGAGCCCACGACTGCGACGAACCGCGGTCTCGACCCCGCGCGCGCGAAGCGCCCGGGCAAAGGATGAGATCACCGATGCGGGCGAGGGGACAAAGCCCATCGTCCCACCAGGGTGGAGAGGAATCAAATTCACGAAGGCGCGGCACTCGCGTGCCAACTGCGCCAGCATCGCGGAGTGCGATGGCTGGTCATTGACGCCACCGAGCATCACGTATTCGAACGTCACGCGTCGATCGAACTTTGCCGCGGCCGCAATGACTTCAGACAGCGGATACTTCGTGTTCACCGGCATCAGCGATTTGCGTAGCTCATCGCTGGGCGCATGGATCGAGATCGCCAGTCGGAACTGCTCAGGGCGTTCGGACAGCGCCACGATGCCCGGCAACACGCCGACGGTGGAAATCGTGATGTGTCGCGCACCGATGCCCAGCGCGCGGGGATCGTTGAGCAGCGAGAGGGTGGAATCGACCGCCTTCCAATTCATCATCGGCTCGCCCATGCCCATGAACACGATGTTCGTGGGAATGATCGGCGGCGACAGCAGGCGAAGCTCGCGCACTTGTCCGGCGATTTCCGACGGCGTCAAGTTGCGCTGAAAACCCATCGCGCCCGTGGCGCAGAACGCGCATTGGAGCGCGCAGCCGGCCTGCGACGAAATGCAGAACGTGATGCGGTCGCCATCGGGGATAGACACGGTCTCGATGAGTTGACCGTCAGCCATTCTGAACAGGAACTTCTCGGTGCCGTCAGTCGAGGTCTGGCGCGTCGAGAGGTCGAGCTGGGGGAGCGCGAACGACTGCGCGAGTGCCTCGCGAAGCGCTTTGGGCAGCTCGGTGATCTCGTCGAACGAGCGGACCGGACGCTGCCAGAGACGCGCGAAAATCTGCGCCGCCCGATACGACGGCTCACCGCGCTCACTCAGCCACGCGAGGAGGCGCGACAGGGCCGCATCAGGTGAAAGGTCAAGCAGGTTTTCGGTCGCCATCGTGTCTGACATCATTCCTTGAGGATCGAACTGAGCGTGAACTGATAAACGGGTCCGAGCCCGGAGATGCCTTCCTCGCGTGCGACGCCGACCACGTACCGTGCATAGTACACCGCCAGCCCCGAGCGGATGCGCGTGACGGAACTTCCGCCCGCCGAGGCGCGCACGATCGCGGCTCGTGCCTCCAGTCGATCCAGTCGCCCCGACAGGAACGGTCCGCGCTCCGTCGCCCCGCGGTTGACGTTGTTCTGGCTCAGTCCAAGCCGGAGCTCGCGGGAGGCCGAATCGCCGACCACTCGCGCGTCAACCGCCGCCACGAACGCCGGTCGATCATCAATTTCGCGGCCTGGACGCCACAGGAAGCTGGACAAGGCGAGGCGCGCGTTCTGCCATGGCAGATCGTGGATTACCACACCGAGGTCGGCGGCGATCGCCGTGTTCACCTGCTGGTCGGCCCGCCCTTCGCGCCAGCGCGCCGCCAGTCCGGCCGTGACATGCGGCATCAGCGTTTTGGCCGCCGTGGCACTGACCAGCACGCTGGCGTAGCTGATGTCACCGACGCTCTGCGGATCGCTCTCGGTTCGCACCAGCCCCGCCACGGACGTTCGGGCCACCGACACGCCGAGCGTGGTGCCCGATGCGCGGCGAAACGACGCGGAGATCAATTGCCCGTCGACGCCTTGCTGCGCGCCGGTCGACAACGACGCAACGCCAAGCCGCATCCGCTCGCCAGGGCGGAGCGCCGACGCCGCCGGATTCCACAGGCCGGCCCCAGGTTCCGCGGCCAGCGCCGCCGGCTCGAGCACCGCGCCGAGCGGAAATTCCCAAAGATCGCGCGCGGGCACTGGCTGCGCGGCGAGCCCGCGGGCCCAGCAACACGCGGTCATCCCGCAGATGAGCAGGCGTCGCATAGGGCACTCTAACGGCCCGCGCCTTGGCGGGTCAAGCGAATGCCTCTGGGCAATCGCTACCGAGACCGACGTAAATCGTTTAACTTTCATCGTTTGCGGCCGTTCATCGGCCCACGTACTTCCCTGATGTGCCCCGTCCGGAGCGCCGCGCGTAATGTCGTCTTTGCCAGAACAGTCCGTGCTCGCCACGACCCTTCGTACCGACACCTGTGGCCTCCTGCGCGCGCCGGATGTCGGTCGCACCGTTCGCTTGGGCGGATGGGTGCACCGGAGCCGTGATCTCGGCGGCCTTGTGTTCATCGATCTGCGCGACCGCACCGGTCTGGTGCAGTTGGCCTTCGGGCCGGCGTGGAGCGATACCGAGACGCTGCGCATCGCGGCGGCCGTGGGTGTCGAGTCGGTCGTGTTGTGCGAAGGGGAAGTCGTTGCACGCGAGCCCGAACGGCTGAATCCGGATATGCTCACCGGCACGATCGAAGTGCGGGTGACATCATTGCGTGTGGTCGGTCCCGCCGTCACCCCGGCGCTGCCGGTGGCCCGCGGACGCGGCGAAAAGATGGCGGCCGAAGAGCTGCGCTTGCGTCACCGCTATCTCGACCTGCGCCGTCCGGAATTGCAGGAGAATCTGGTGCTGCGTCACCGGCTGTTGCAGGTGTCGCGCCGCTTCCTCAGCGATCGTGGCTATCTCGAACTCGAGACGCCGATTCTCACCAAGCCGACACCGGAAGGCGCGCGCGATTACCTCGTGCCGAGCCGCGTCCATCCGGGCGAATTCTACGCGTTGCCGCAGTCGCCGCAGATCTACAAGCAGCTGTTCATGTGCTGCGGCTTCGATCGGTACTTCCAGATCGCGCGCTGCTTCCGCGACGAAGATCTCCGCGCCGATCGGCAGCCGGAGTTCACACAGATCGACATTGAAGCGTCGTTCATCGAGCGCGAAGATATCCTGGCGCTCGCCGAAGGGCTGATCGGTGCGCTGTGGACCGAAGCGGGCCACACCATCCCGGCGCACTTCGATCGCATGAGCTATCGCGATGCCATGGAGTTCTATGGCTGCGATCGCCCCGATCTGCGATACGACCTCCGGCTGGCTGACTACACGGCGGTGTTCGCCGGTCTCGAATTCGCGGTCACCGCGAGCGCGATCGCCAACGGCGCGCGCGTGCGCGGACTCATCGTGCCGGGTGGTGCCGCCTGGAGCCGCAAACAGGTGGATGAGTTGGAAGCGCTCGCCAAAAGCGCCGGCGCGGGTGGCCTGCTGCGTCTACGGCACGCCGACGGCGCCTACGACGGTCCGTTGGCCAAGTTCCTCACCGACGACGCGCGCGAAGCCTTCGCGCTCGCCGATGGCGATCTCGCCCTGTTCGTGGCTGCTCCCGATCGTGTGTCCAGTCCCGCGCTCGATCGCGTGCGACAGGAGTGCGCGCGCCGCCTCGATCTGGTCGACGACACGCGGCCGCGCTTCATCGTGGTGATGGACTTTCCGATGTTCGAGGAAGATCCCACCACTGGGGCGCTCGCGGCCGTGCACCACCCATTCACCGCGCCGCATCCGGAAGACATGCAGGCGTTTCCTGACCAGCCGGCGCGTTGGCGTGCCTTGGCCTACGATGTCGTCCTCAACGGCACGGAACTCGGTGGTGGCAGCATCCGTATCAGCGATCCAGCCATGCAGTCGCGCATGTTCTCGTTGCTGGGTATCGGTGATGTCGCCGATCAAGAGCGGCGTTTCGGCTTTCTGCTCGAAGGCCTCCGGGCCGGTGCGCCGCCGCATGGAGGAATTGCCTTCGGCTTCGATCGTATCGCGATGCTGCTGTCGGGCGCGCCGTCGCTGCGCGACGTGATCGCGTTCCCGAAGACCACCGCGGCGCGCTCGCTCTTCGAGGGCGCGCCGGTGGCCGTGGCAGCGGAAGATCTGGCGGAGTTGCACCTCACCGTCACCGGGACCGGCACGTGAGCGGCAACGATCGCGCCCCCGAGACCGTGACGACGCGCGTGTCCGTCGAAGGCGCGGACATGCAGATGCTCGCCGGTGCCAACGACGCCAATCTCGTGGAACTCGGGCGCGCCACGGGCACGCGCGTGGCGCTGCGCGGCGACAGCCTCACGATCACCGGTGATCTCGACAACGTCACCCGTGCCGAGCCTATCGCGACGGCAATGGTCATGCTCGTGCGCGAGGGGAAGACCCTGAGTGCCGACGACGTGCTGCGGCTGTCCCTGACCGAGCGTCCGGCCGATGCGCCGGCGGCCACCAACGGCGCCCTCGTGCTGCCGGGGGCGCGGCGCGGCGTCCAGCCGAAAACGCCTGGGCAGGCCGAGTACCTCAAGCAGATCGGCGAGCACGATATCGTGGTCGGCGTTGGTCCCGCGGGCACGGGCAAGACCTATCTTGCCGTCGCCGCGGCGGTCGATGCGCTCATGCGGAAGCGCGTGCGGCGCATTGTGCTGGCGCGTCCGGCGGTGGAGGCGGGCGAAAGTCTCGGGTTTCTGCCGGGGGACATGCAGGCCAAGATCGATCCGTATCTCCGCCCGCTGTACGATGCCCTCGACGATCTCATTCCGGTCGAGCGTCTGCAAAAGCTCATCGAGACGCGCACCATCGAAGTGGCTCCGCTGGCCTTTATGCGCGGGCGTACGCTCAGCGATTCGTTCGTCATTCTCGACGAAGCGCAGAATGCGACCGGCCTGCAGATGAAGATGTTTCTCACGCGGCTGGGCGTGAGTTCGAAGATCGTGATCACCGGCGACAAGACACAGGTCGACCTGCCGCGCCGCGAAGACTCGGGCCTCATGCAGATCGAACGTATTCTGCACGGGATCGAAGGGATTTCGTTCCATTACTTCACCGATGCCGACGTCGTGCGACATCGCTTGGTGCGAGACATCATCCGTGCCTACAACGCCGATGCGGCCGGCGCATGAGCAGCAGGCGTGAGAATCCCCGCGCCGTGTCGGTGCAAGCCGATGGGGTTCGCGTACCGGTTGCCGCCGATCGTCTGGTCGAACTGTCGCGCAGCGTGCTGCGCGCGCTCAAGGTGCCGCGCGCGATGATCAGCGTCACGTTCGTGTCGTCACGCACCAGCGCGACGCTCAATCGACGGCATCTCGGTCATCGCGGACCGACCGACGTAATCACGTTCGCTTTGGGCTCCGATCCTGCGGGGACCGTCATCGCCGACATCTACATCAGCCCGGATGTCGCGCGCCGGCAGGCGAAGGAGTTTGGGGTCGGCGTACGTGAAGAGATTGCGCGCCTCGTGGTGCATGGTATGCTGCACGCCTGCGGGTGGGAACATCCCGACGGCGAGGAACGGATGACGTCGCCGATGTGGCGACGCCAGGAGCAATTGCTGCATCGCTTCTGGATGACGCCGACCCGTACCGCATGAGTGCAGTCGCGTGGGGGCTGGCGACTGGCGGAGCCGTTGTTGCCGCACTCGCCGCCGTCGCCGACGGTGCGCTGCTCTCCGAGCCGCCACAGTCGTCGATACCCGTCGAGCGTTCTACGCTCGCGCCCCCGGCCCCGGTGGTGCCGCGACCCGTGCCTTCGCGCGAGCGGACACACCGCGCACTGGCCTTCGCGCGCGTGCTCGGACATCTCGCGGCTGGCTCCGGTATCGCCGTCGGCTTAGGCCTGTCCGGCCGTGCGACGCTGTCCACCGTGGCCTTGCTGTTCGGGCTGGGGCTGGTGGTCGTGCTCGCTGCCGAAACCACCGCGCGCGTGATCGGCGATGCGCTCGGCGAGGATGCCGAAGATCGTCTGGCCTGGTTCTCCACAGGGGCAGAGAAGCTCTTCGCGCCCGTCGTGCGACTAGGGAATTGGGTCGAGGCGGCGTTTGCCGAAGTCGTCTCCGACGCCGACGCCACCATCGAGCGTCGCGAGGAAGCCGCGGCCCAGTTCCGCGAAGTGATCACGAGTGAAGCCGACGTCTCGCGCGACGAGCGCGACCTGCTGCTTGGCGTTTTCGAATTCGGCGAGACCACCGTCGAGGAAGTGATGGTGCCGCGGGTGGACATCGTCGGCATCGAGCAGGAGACGCCGTGGTCGGAGATGCTCGACCGCGTGCGTAGCGCCCAGCATTCCCGGGTGCCCGTCTTCGAGGATACGGTCGACGAGATCGTCGGTATCCTCTACGTGAAGGATTTGCTGCCGTCGGTGTTGGCAGACGATGAGCCGGACGGTGGCTGGCAAACCTTGCTGCGTCCGCCCGTGTTCATTCCGCCGTCGAAGCGCATTGCGGATCTCCTGCGCGAGTTTCGCGTGGCGGGTCGACACATTGCGGTGGTGGCGGACGAGTACGGCGGCACCGCCGGTCTCGTGACGATCGAGGATGTGCTCGAAGAGCTGGTCGGCGAAATCCGCGACGAGTACGATCAAGAGGAACGGCAGGTCGAAACTGAAGAAGGCGTGCGTTTTTGGGTCTCGGGCCGCCTCACACTCGATGATCTCTCGGAAGCGTTGTCTCACGACTTCCGCCGCGACGACGTGTCGACCGTCGGCGGGCTGGTGCTCGAACTGCTGGGGCGTGTGCCCCGCGCGGGTGAGACGCTGGCGGTCGGCCCGTTCAAGGTGATCGTCGAGCGCGTGGTGCGCCGCAAGATCGAACGGGTCTACCTCGAGCGCGTGCAGCCGCTCGATGCGGCCGCGGGAGACAGCTGATGCCTCTGCTCATCACGCTGTTCTCGGTTGCCATCGTGGGGACGCTCACACTGTCCGCGACGGCTGTCCGGGCGGTGAGCCGTCTGTGGCTCCGGCACTGGATCGAGCGACGCCACGGCGGCACCGGTGCGATGGCACGCTATCTCGAGCGTCCAGCCCGTCTGCTGCACGCCGCGGCCACGGCGAGCATGTTGATTGTGTTTGCGACGGGCTCGATGATCGCCATGGCGGATGGATTGCGCGCCTGGGAGTTTCTGGTCGACGTGCTCCTGTATCTCACGCTGCTGGTGCTGGTGGGGCAGCTGCTGCCGCGCGCGGTGGGGCGTCGGTGGGCGCCGCAGCTGGTGCCCGTGCTGGTACCGCTGTTGCGCCTCGTCGATTTGCTGCTCACACCATTTCATGTCGTAGCCGATCTCGTGCGGCGCGTACTGGCGTCGGGACCGGCGTCGGCCACCGACGAAGATGGACGTGAGGGGCTCGAGGAACTGCTCCGCGACGGCGCGTTCGACGACATCAGCACGACGGAAGAGATGGCGATCATCTCCGGCGTGGTGCAGTTCGGCGACAAAGTCGTGCAGGACGTGATGTCGCCGCGCGCCAAGATCTTCGCGTTGCCCGACGGCCTGCCGGCGGCAGAATTGGCCCTGCGTGTGGCGCAGGCCGGGTACAGCCGGGTGCCGATCTATCGCGACACGCCCGATCAGATCATCGGGATGGTGCATGTGTTCGACGTGTTCGTGCGGAGTGGTGAGACGTTACCACCGATTCGTCCGGTCACCGTCGCCACGTCCACGAAATCCGCGAAGGAATTGCTGTTCGAGCTGCTGCGCTCGCGTCGACAGTTGGCGATTGTTCAGGACGACGGAACGGTCGTCGGGCTGGTGACCCTCGAAGACCTGCTCGAGGAGTTGGTGGGCGACATCCGCGATGAACACGACGACGAGTGATGATGACTGAAGCGATGGCTCGACTGATGGTGCAGTTTCGTGCGGGTAAGCCGGCTGCGCTCGCGCGTGCGGTGAGCATTGTGGAGAATCACCGTCCGGGCTTCGAGCAGATTCTCTCGACGGTGCATCCCACGCTCGGTCGCGCGCGCCGCATTGGCATCACCGGCCCGCCGGGCGCCGGCAAGAGCACACTCACCACGCGCTTAGCCAGACGCTATCGCAACGCGGGTTTGCGCGTCGGCATTGTGGCGGTCGATCCCACGTCGCCGTTCACCGGGGGAGCACTGCTGGGCGATCGCATTCGGATGGAGGAAGTCGCGCTCGACCCTGGTGTGTTCATTCGTTCCATGGCGACGCGCGGATCACTCGGCGGATTGGCGACGGCCACACGAGAAGTGTGCGACGTCCTCGATGGCTTCGGTATGGACGTGATTTTGCTCGAGACTGTGGGCGTGGGACAGAGCGAACTGGATATCTCGCGGGCCGCCGACACCACGCTGGTGGTACTCGTGCCGGAGTCGGGCGACTCCATCCAGACACTCAAGGCCGGCGTGATGGAGATCGCCGACGTGTTCGCCGTGAACAAGGCGGATCGCCCGGGCGCGGATCGCCTGCGAAACGACATCGAACTCATGCTCGGCCTCCGGGCCGGTGCGACGATGCAGAACGTTCCGGCCCACCATGGCGTAGATCTTCGGCACCTGCCGGACCGTGACGCCCTTCGGGACGCCATGAATCCGGCGCGCGCCGCTCGTGCCGCCGCCCAAGCCGAACAGTCCGAGCAGTGGACCCCGCCAGTGCTGCGCGTCATTGCCGCTCAGAACGAAGGAATTGACGAGGTCGTCGACGCTCTCGACCGTCACGTGCGCTATCTTGAGAGCAGCGGCGAGCTTCGGTCCCGTCGACGGGCTCGCCTGCGTGAGCGGGTGATGGAGGTGGTGGAGCAGCAGCTCCGTCGGCGGTTGTGGCAGGATGACGACACCCTCGCCTGGGTGGATGAACGACTCGATGCGCTCGAGGCTGGCACGCAGGTTCCCTTCGCGGTTGCCGATGCCCTCCGGGCTCGCAGTGTAGCACTTCTCACCGGCGCCGAGTACGCGCCGCTTCAGGATGGATGAGCGCATGACGACCATTCAAGAACTCGAGGATGTAGTCCGCCAGCAGCAGGAAGAGCTCGACGGATTGCGCCGTGAAGTCGGTCAGTGGCGGCAGCAGTACGACACGGGCCGCAAGCGCGACATCGCGTTCACCAATTCCGCGAACGAAGTGCCGCCGCTGTACACGGCGCTCGACCTCGAGGACACTGCGGGTTCCGCCTTCGAGTTGCCCGGACAGTGGCCGTTTACGCGCGGTATTCATCCCACCGGCTATCGCGGCAAGCTCTGGACCATGCGCCAGTTCGCCGGCTTCGGCACGGCGCGCGAGACCAATCAGCGCTACAAGTTCCTGCTGTCGCAGGGGCAGACCGGTTTGTCAGTGGCGTTCGACTTTCCCACGTTGATGGGCTATGACGCCGACCATTCGCGCTCGGAAGGCGAAGTCGGCAAGTGCGGAGTGTCGATTTCGTCGATGGCCGACATGGAGACGCTGTTCGAGGGCATTCCGCTCGACAAGGTGTCGACGTCGATGACCATCAACGGCCCGGCCATCATTCTGCTGTGCTTCTACATCGCTGCGGCTGAGAAGCAGGGCGTCAGTGCCGAGAAGCTGCAAGGCACCGTGCAGAACGACATCCTGAAGGAGTACATGGCGCAGCACGCCTGGTGCTTCCCGATCGAGCCGGCCCTGCGTCTGATCGTCGACGGCTTCGACTGGTGCGCCAAGCACACGCCGAACTGGAATACGATCTCGATTTCCGGCTACCACATCCGCGAAGCCGGTGCGACCGCCGCGCAGGAACTCGCTTTTACGCTGGCCGACGGCTTCACGTACGTGGAGCGCGGTGTCGCCCGCGGCCTCGACGTCGATGAGTTCGCACCCCGCTTGTCGTTCTTCTGGGACATCCACAACGATTTCTTCGAGGAGATCGCCAAGTTGCGCGCCGCGCGTCGCATTTGGGCGCGACATCTCAAGGAACGGTTTGGCGCGAAGAGTCCCCGCTCGTGGATGATGCGTTTCCATTCGCAGACAGCCGGGGTCACGCTCACCGCGCAGCAGCCGACCAACAACGTCGTGCGCGTCGCCTATCAGGCCTTGGCTGCGGTGCTGGGCGGCACGCAGTCGCTGCACACGAACTCGATGGACGAAACGCTTTCGCTGCCGACGGAGGAGGCGGTGCAGATCGCGTTGCGTACCCAGCAGATTCTGGCGTACGAGACGGGTGTGCCCAACGTCATGGATCCGCTCGGCGGTTCGTATTACGTGGAAGCGCTGACCGACCAGCTGGAGCGGGAGGCCGAAGCGCTCTTTGCGCAGATTGACGAGTTCGGCGGCGTCGTGAAGGGGCTCGAAGAGGGTTGGTTCCAGAAGAAGATTGCCGAAAGTGCTGCCCGACAGCAGTGGGAGATCGAGCAGCGTCGCAAGCTGGTAGTGGGCGTGAACGAGTTCGTCACCGACGAACCTGAACTCACGATTCCGATTCTGCGCATCGGCGAGTACGCCGAGACCGAGCAGCGCGAGCGTCTGGCGGCGCTGCGGGCCTCGCGGGACAACGCGCTTGTCACGGAGCGGCTGGATGCCCTCCGGAACGCAGCACGGGGCACCGAAAACGTGGTGCCCCGCATTCTCGACTGCGCGCGCGCCTACTGCACGTTGTATGAGATTCGCGCCGCGTTGGAAGATGTGTTTGGCGCGTACCGCGAACCGGTCTTTTTCTGAACGGGCACTACTCGCTCAGCAGGCGCTCCACCGTGGCCAGGTCGCGCAGAAATGCTGTGGCCTGCTGACCGCTCATTTGCGCCGGATCGAAGCGCCGCGATCCGGAGTGCTTAAGCAGCACCGTCTGTCGCGCCGCAGTGACCGCGTCGTTCCAGTCCACGATCTTCATCGACCACTCGGCGAAGTCGCGCGTGCTGATCTCGTCGACGCTCATCAACTGACAGTTCGAGTGTCGGGGATCCTTCGCGATATGATGGTACAGCGAGTTGACCGCAAGCCGCTCGCCTTCGAGCGCCTGCAGGAACTGGCCGCCGCCATAGCAGAGTATTCCCGTGATCGCGCGTTCGCGGTTGGTCTCGGCCGCCGTGTCCATGATCGTCATGAAGTCGCGGTAGCGAAGATCCTCGCGCGCATCGCTCGCATAGATCAGACGGATTGTATGCATGGCATTGCCACTCGCGTTCGAGATGGGTCCTTCCCGTCGGCGACCCCGGCGGCGGGATGGCTGGCGACTTGTGTGAGACCGTGGGGGTATCTAGCGTGTCCGGATGAAGACGACCAGTCCTTGGTGGGCAACCCACTTTGACGCGCAGTACCTTCACGAGTACGAGCCGCTGTTTGATCTCGTACAGGATCGCCGGGAGGTCTCACGGCTGCTCGACGTGCTCGAGTTGCCCTCGGGCGCGCGCGTGCTCGACTGCCCCTGCGGCCAGGGCCGCCACGCGCACCTGCTCGCGGAAGCCGGCTTCGACGTCGACGGGCTCGACTATTCCAAGCCACTGCTCGAGGTCGCCAAGCGCCGAGGCATCGGCAAGACGCTACGATACACGCAGGGCGACATGCGAGAACTCCCGGCCAAGTGGACCGGGCGCTTTGATGCCGTGGTGAACCTGTTCACCTCGTTTGGCTTCTTCGACGATCCGTACGACGACCGGAAGGTGCTCGCCCAGTTTGCGCGCGTTCTCAAGCCGGGCGGCCTCTTGATTTGGCACGGCGGCAGTCGAGATGGGGTCGTGGCGCGCTTTCTGGCCCGCGACTGGTGGAGCACCGAGGACGGTACCGTGTTCGGCCAGGAACGCCGCTTCGACCCACTGTCGGGTTTCCTCGAAATTACGTCCACCTGGCGCGGGCCAAAGGGTGACGGGGAGCGGACGCACCGCATCCGACTGTACTCCGCCTCGGAGTTGGCAGCCCGCATGCAGGAGGTGGGCTTGGTCGTCGAACAGGCGTTCGACGCGTGGACCGAGCGCCCGCTGACGCGTAAATCCAGCGAAATGCTGCTGGTGGCGCGTAAGGACGGGTGAGTAGCTTGAAGGGCGGCCGCGCGGAATCCTCGCGTCGGCAGCGCCCGACCCCCGGGTCCTTTCCCGTTTGCCCTCCGATGACTCGACCGATTCGCGTGCTCGTGGCCAAGCCTGGCCTCGACGGCCATGATCGCGGCGCCAAGGTGGTGGCTGCCGCGCTGCGTGACGCCGGCATGGAAGTGATCTACACCGGTTTGCACCAGACTCCCGAAATGATCGCCTCGGCGGCCATTCAGGAAGACGTAGACGTCGTGGGCCTCTCAATTCTGAGTGGCGCCCACATGACGCTCTTTCCGCGCGTCCGTGATCTGCTCGTTGAGGCGGGACGCGACGACATCCTGCTTACTGGTGGCGGGATCATCCCGAAGGAAGACATGGATACCCTCCAGCAGCGCGGCGTGGCCCGGCTGTTCGGACCGGGGACCAGCACGCAGGACCTCGTCGAGTACATCCGCGACTGGTTCGCGTCCCGTCAGCAGCAGGACGCGTGAGCGGGCGGCTACGCCAGCTCGCTGACGACGTTCGCGCGCTGGAAGCCCGCCTCCGACTCGGGGGCGGACCGGACAAGATCGAGAAGCAGCACAAGCAGGGAAAATTGACCGCCCGCGAACGTGTCGAGCGCCTCGCTGATCCGGGAACGCCCTTCCTCGAGATCGGGCTGCTCGTCGCGTACGATCGTTACGAAGGACAGGCCCCGGGCGCCGGCGTGATCACCGGCATCGCGATCGTTGACGGTCGTGAAGTGGTCGTCGTCGCGAACGACGCGACCGTGAAGGCTGGCTCGTGGTGGCCCGAGACCATCACCAAGATTCTGCGCGCGCAAGAAGTCGCGATGCGCTGCCGGCTCCCCATCATCTATCTCGTCGACTCGGCGGGCGTGAACCTGCCGTATCAGGGTGGCGTCTTCCCCGGCCAGTTCGGTGCTGCGCGCATTTTCTACTACAACTCCATCATGCGTCGGTACCTGCGGATTCCGCAGTTCTCCGCCGTGATGGGGCAGTGTGTGGCTGGCGGTGCATACCTTCCCGCGCTCAGTGATGTGATCCTGATGGTGAAGGGCACGTCGTTCATGGGATTGGGCGGACCGAATCTCGTGAAGGGCGCGACGGGACAGACGGTCGACGGCGAGACGCTGGGCGGCGCGATCACGCACACGGAGATCTCCGGCGTGGCGCACTACGCGCTCGACGACGACACGCAGTGCCTCGACAAGCTGCGCGAGCTCGTGGCACGGCTGCCGAAGCCGTTTCGCAGTGTGCCCGCGACATATCGGCCGCCGGCCGTGCCGCCGTCGGCGCTGTACGATGTGCTGCCCGCGGATCACCGCATGTCGTACGACATGCACGCGGTGCTCAAGGCGGTGCTCGACGACGGCGCCATCGACGAGTTCCAGCCGCACCTCGCCAGGGAAATGATCTGCGGCGATGCGCGCATCGAAGGCATCCCGGTGGGCATCGTGGCCAATCAGCGTGGCCTCATCAAGGGGCGGGCCGGTGAACGCCCGCGGTTTGGTGGCATCATCTACGCTGAGAGCGCGGAGAAAGTCGCGTACTTCATCGAGCGATGCGATCGGCAGGGCTTGCCCATCATCTTCGTGCAGGATGTCTCGGGTTTCATGGTGGGTCCCGATGCCGAACACGAGGGCATCATCCGGGCTGGCGCGCGCTTTGTCGAGGCGATGGCCTGCGCCCGCGTCCCCAAGATTGTCCTCACGGTCAACCACGCGAGCGGCGCCGGGTATTACGCGATGGCCGGACAGGGCTTCGATCCCGACTTCATCTTCAGCTGGCCGACCGGCCGCATGGCGGTGATGGAGGGAGAAGCGGCCGTCGGCGCCGTGCATGGCCCGGCGCTCGACGTGGCGAAGAAGGCCGGCGTCGATCCGTCGGCTGAAGTGCTCGAGTCGGCCGCGCAGATGCGCGCGGACTACGAAACGCAACTCGACGCCCGCTATGCCGCCGCGCGTGGCTTCGTCGATGCGATCTGCTATCCCGAAGACACCCGCACGATGCTGGCGCTTGCGCTGCGTGCGGCGGCCCAGAATCCGGGGCCGCATCTCGGTGCCTTCGTCCTGCCCCCCATGCCGACCTACGGCGCGCCGGTTCCCGGCACGGAGTACTGATGTCCGATTCATCGCGCGTCGTGCGCGTCGCCAGCGGTCAGGGCTTCTGGGGCGACTGGCTGGAAGCGCCGCGTCGTCAGGTGGAAGGTGGTCAGGTGGACTACCTGATGCTCGACTACCTCGCGGAAGTCACGATGTCGATTCTACAGAAGCAGAAAGAGCGTGATCCCCGCATGGGCTACGCACGCGATTTCATCGGGGCCATGGAGAGCGTATTCCCGGCCGTCGCTGAACGTGGCGTGAAGGTGATCGCGAATGCCGGCGGTGTGAATCCCGTCGCCTGCGCCGAGGCGCTGCTCGATGCCGCGGCGAAGCACGGTGTGCGCGGTAAGATTCGCATCGGCGTGGTCACGGGCGATGACATTCTCGCGCGGCTCGACGATCTCATGGCCGCCGGTCATGAGCTCAACAACATGGACACCGGTGAACCGTTGTCGACGATTCGCGATCGCGTGATGTCGGCGAACGCCTACATCGGATCCGAGCCGATCGTCGAAGCGCTGGCACAGGGGGCCAACGTCGTCGTGATCGGGCGCAGCACCGATACCGCGCTCACGATGGCGCCGTTGCGTCATGAATTCGGATGGGCGGCGGACGACTGGAACAAGATGGCCTCGGGCATCATCGCCGGACACATCCTGGAGTGCGGCGCGCAGTCTTCGGGCGGCAACTGCATGCACGAGTGGCGCACGATCCCCGACATGGCGAATGTGGGCTACCCGATCGCCGAAGCCGCTGAAGACGGAACGTTCGTCATTACGAAGCACGCGGGTACGGGTGGCCGCGTGAGCGTGCCGAGCGTCTCCGAGCAGCTGGTGTACGAGATGGGCGATCCGCACGCGTACATTACGCCGGATGTCGTCGCCGATTTCACGAGCATTCAGCTGGCGCCTGATGGTGAAAACCGCGTCCGCGTGCATGGCATCACCGGCGGTCCGCCGACGCCGTTCCTCAAGGTGTCGATCGCGTATCGCGCCGGCTACAAAGCGGTGGGGTCGCTGGTGTACTCGTGGCCCGACGCGATGGAGAAGGCCCAGATGGCCGATCGTATTCTCCGCGAGCGTCTCGACAACCTCGGACTCAAGTTCGATCAGGTGCTGACCGAGTTCGTCGGAGCGACATCGACGCACGGCGCGCTGGCCGGCGACGGCCAAGATGCACCGGAAGTGATGTTCCGCATCGGCGTGCGCGGTGAAAACCGCGCGGATGTCGAGCGGTTCACCCGTGAAATCGTGCCCTTGGTGCTGAACGGCCCGCCGAGCGTGACCGGCTTCGCCGGTGGTCGCCCCAAGGTTGAGGAGATTGTGGCCTACTGGCCTGCGCTGCTCGACAAGCGAGCCGTGTCCACCGCTGTCACCATCGTGGAGTAACGGCCATGCAGGTTCGTTTGCTCGATATCGCACATGCCCGCAGTGGCGACAAAGGCGACACGGCCAACGTCGGCGTGATTGCGCTCAAGCCCGAGTGGTATCCGACCCTCGTGCAGTACGTGACGCGCGACCGTGTGGCGCAGCATTTCTCCGGTCAGATCAACGGGGGCGTGGACAGATTCGAACTGCCTAACCTCCATGCCGTGAACTTCCTGCTGCATGGCGCGCTCGACGGCGGCGGAACACTGTCGCTCAAGACCGACGCGCAGGGCAAGGTCTATTCGACCGCGCTTTTGCGCATGGTGATCGACGTGCCCGACGCCGAGGCCGTCGCGGCAGGGCTTCCGGCCTTCGCATGATGGCCCTGCGCTTGGCCCTGATCGGTGCCGGTGTCATGGCGTTTGTCTTCGCCCTTCGCACCGGGACGGAATGGGTCCGTTGGGTCGGCATCGGCTGCCTGGCCGGCGCGCTGATCATTCGCTTGGTGGAGCGCCTCCGAACGCGGCGGTAACCGCGGGATTTCCCACCGGAAGCCGTTTAGAGTGCAACGTGTGTGGGACGGGGGAAGTACCGCTTTGAGAAGTTGGGTGCTTAGCAACCGTTGGTTCCCGAGTCCCGCCCCGTAGCCACCGGTACTTCCCCCGCCGCCCACACGTTCGCCACCGCCGATATTCCGGTCGGAAATCACGCGTTGGCCACCGTGGTTAGGTTTGAGGGATGTCTCGCACCCCCGTCCCTGAACTCCTCGCCCCGGCCGGCACCCTCGACGCCGTGCGCGCTGCGGTCGCCAATGGCGCCAATGCGGTCTACCTCGGCGCCTCGATGTACAACGCCCGCGATGAGGGCGCCCAGCTTTCGCTGGATGAGCTCGAGTTGGCCTGTGCGATCGCGCATTCCCGCGGCGCCCGGGTGTACCTCACGTTCAACGTGCTCATCAAGCCCGAGGAACTCGGCGAGGCGCTCGCCTATCTCGGCGAGTGTGTCGACCGCGGGATCGATGCGGCCATCGTGCAGGACCTGGGCGTGGTGCGGCTCATTCAGCAAGTGTACCCGCAGCTCGAGGTGCATGGCTCGACGCAGATGACGGTACACGACGCCGCCGGCGCGCGGGTGATGCAGCGACTGGGCGTGGAGCGCGTGGTGCTGGCGCGGGAGAACACGCTCGAAGACATCCGGGCGATCCGGGCGGCGGTACCGGAGCTTGGCCTCGAGACGTTCGTGCACGGCGCGCTGTGTATCTCGTACTCCGGCCAGTGCTTCATGTCCGGCATGATCAGCGAGCGCTCGGCGAACCGGGGCTCATGCGCGCAGTCGTGCCGCAAGGACTACACGCTCACCGACGAGGCAACCGGAGCCACACTCGACAGCGGGTATCTCATCTCGGCAAAGGATCTCGCGGCGCATGATCACCTCCAGCAGCTCGCTGAGCTCGGGATCGGCTGCCTGAAGGTCGAAGGGCGAAAGAAGAAGCCGGAATACGTCGCGACCGTCACGAAGGCGTATCGCGGATGGCTCGATGCGCTGGCACGCGGAGAACGCGCACTCGCGCCGTCGATCGAAGAGGTCGAACCGCTCGTCCAGATCTTCAGCCGCGGCAACACCGGCGGCATGTATGGTGGACGCGAGGGTCGCGAGTACATCACGCGCACACAGCCCGACAATCGTGGATTGCCCATCGGTAAGGTGGTCGGTCACGAGGGCGCAGAACTGATCGTCGAGACTACGCACGCGATAGCGGTCGGTGATGGACTCGGCTTCGAATCGCCGGAGCCGACATCGGCGGCCACGATGGGCGGTTCCGTGCAGGGTGTTCGCAACGTGTGGACGCGCAACGGCACCCATCGTCAGGTCGTAAGCGTCCGGTTGAGCGCCGCGCGATCGCGCGTGCCCGAAGGATGGCGCGTGGTGCGCACGAGCGATGCCACGCTCTTGCGGCAGGCGCAGGCATCGTTCGCCACCGTGGCGGTGCCCGAGCGTGTCGGCGCGTTGCGCATCGACGTACGTGTGTTCGGCCATAGCGGCGGCCCGCTCAAGACGATCTGGCATGCCGGCGAAATGGAAGTCACCGTGCGCGGCGAAGTCCCGCTCAGCGTAGCCAGCAAACGCTCACTCGATGTTCCGCAGCTTCGTGAACAGCTCGGACGACTGGGGGGGACGGCCTTCAAGTTAGGCACGGTCGACGTGGCCGGTCTTGCCGATGGCCTGTTCCTGCCGGTGAGCGAATTGAATCGCATCCGTCAGGACGCGGTGGCGCAACTCGAGGAGCAGCTCGGCTGGGCGCGTCAGAGCGATCTGGCGGTGCGTGAAGCGCGCATCGCCGAGGCGGTCGACACGGTTGCCTCATCGGTCCCATCGGCGGTCAGGGATGCCTCCTTCGCGCTGCGGGCCATCGTGTGCGATCTCGATACCGCGCGTGAAGCCGCCGCTGGTGGTGCGACGGAGATTGTGCTGGATCCGTTCCTACGCCATCCCACGCCACCACTCGCCCGCGTGAACGCGCTGCGCGAAGAACTCGCCGCGGCCGGCGTCAGCCTGCGTCTGCGCACGCCGACCATTGTGCGCCCCGAAGAGCGCAAGCGCCTCGACAAATGGTTCGCGCTCGACCTGCCGTTGCTCACCGGCCATCTGGGCCTGCTCTCCGAGTTCGGTGGGGCAGGGCGCGACGTCATCGCGGATTACGCGACCAACGTGTTTAACCAGCACACCGCGCAACTGCTGTTCGAGCTCGGGGCATCACGACTGGTCGCGTCGATCGAACTGACGACGGAGGAACTCGGTCAGCTCACCGATCCGTGGCGCGGACGCAATTTTGACGTACTCGTGTACGGGCGCACCGAGGGGATGACGATCGAGCATTGCGTGCTCTCGGCGGCATTCGATCGCGAGCCGACCACGTGTCGTGATCTCTGCGTGCAGAAGCACACCAACGTGTCGTTGACGGATCCGGCCGGTTACACCTTCGCGGTGGCCACCGACTCGGCGTGCCGCAACCGGCTGCTGCATTCGCGCCCCATTGACGGGTCCGAGTATCTTCCCGATCTGTGGGCGCAGGGCGTGCGCGGCTATCAGATGGTCTTCAACGTTCCAGGTGATCCCGTGCAACAGATTGTGCGTTCCTATCGCGACATGCTCGATGCGCTTGCCGGCGACGTGTTGCCGGAGTTGACGGCGACCCGCCGCCTGTTGGACGGCGCATTTACGCGCGGCCATTTCTCGAGAGCGGTCTGACATGAAGCGTCTGTTTCGTACGCTCATGCCGCTCCTGCCGATCGGGCTGGCAGTCCTCGCCATCATCGACGCCGTCACGGCGTTCCAGACCCAACGCATTGGACGTGGCGCATTCAAAGTTGTGAGCGTGCTGGTGTGGCTATTCATCGCGTACATGCTCTACGAAACCAACAAGCGCATTCCGGCCGACGAGAAGTAGGCGGCGTTCGCATAAGGGCGCGCGCATCCTTTCGATGACGGGCGCGCGAAGCGGAACGACTAGCGTGCGGCATGCCGATCGCACGCACCACATCCGCCGGTTACGGCACGCTGGAACTCGCCCGCGCCACACTGCGTGACACGTTCGGCTATCCGGATTTCCGGCCGCCGCAGATTCGTGCCGTGCAGTCGGTGGTTTCCGGGCGCGATTCGCTTCTGGTGCTCCCCACCGGCGGTGGCAAGTCACTCTGCTACCAAGTACCCGCGCTCATTCGCGACGGACTGACCGTGGTGATCTCGCCGCTGATCTCGCTGATGAAGGATCAGGTCGATGCGCTGCAGCGCAAAGGCGTCTCGGCGGCGTTCATCAACAGCACGCTGAGCGTGAGTGAGGTGGCCGAGCGTATGGCACGGGCGCGCGACGGCTCGTTGAAACTGCTCTATCTCGCGCCCGAGCGACTGGAGGCCGGCCGCACCCTTCAGCGTCTCGTCGACGTCGGGGTGCGGCTGTTGGCCGTCGACGAAGCGCACTGCATCAGCGAGTGGGGGCACGATTTCCGGCCGAGCTATCGGCGAATCGGACTGATTCGCGAGCGACTCGGCATGCCGCAAACCGTTGCCCTCACGGCAACCGCGACACCCGATGTCCGGAGGGACATCGTGCGGCAGCTCGCGCTGCGTGACGTCGAGGTGGTCGTCGCCGGCTTCGATCGCATCAATCTCACGTATCACGTGACACCGGTGCGCACGCAGCCCGACAAAGATCGTTCCGCCATCACACTGCTGCGCGCCACGGATGCGCCGGCGATTGTCTACGCACCCACGCGCAAGGCGGTCGAGCGCGTCACTTCCGTGCTGGTGCGCGGACGCATCAGAGCCGTCGCGTATCACGCCGGCCTGGACGACGCGCTCCGCCAGCGCGCGCAGGATGCGTTCATGCAGGAGCGCGCGCGGGTGATCGTGGCCACGAGCGCGTTCGGCATGGGTATCGACAAGCCCGATGTCCGACTGGTAGTGCATCACTCCATGCCCGGTTCCCTCGAGGCGTATTACCAGGAGGCTGGACGCGCCGGTCGCGACGGCCAGCAGAGCACGTGTGTCCTGTTGCATGCGTATCCCGATCGCTTCACGCACGAATTCTTCAGCGACTGTGCGCACCCTGAGCGCTCCGTCATCGAACGCACCTGGCACGCGTTGCGGTCACTCGCCGACCGGCAGGGCATGGTGTCACTTTCAGTCGAGGAGCTGGCGCACCGCCTGCCCACGTCGCTCGGCGAGCGAAAGATCGGGGCGGCGCTTCGCGTCCTGATGGCGGCCGGCGCCTGTACGAGTGAGGCGCCCGCGCCGGGTCGCGTCGCGGTCCGGCTCCTCGCGTGTCCGGAGCGGGTCATTGGCGAGCTCACGGGCGATCGTGCGTTTGATCGGGACGTGCTCCGAGCGCTGTGGCGTGCGGTCGGCAGCAAGCTGGAGCTCGGCGCCACCATTGATCTCGACTCGCTACCTCGTGCGCTCGGTGGATCGATGGCGCTCGTCCCTGTTTTGGAGCGGTTGGCAGCGCAGCAGTTCGTCACGTGGACGCGAACGGGGGCGGGCGTGCGCCTCGATCCGCGCGCCCAACACGGGAAATGGCTGCCGGTTGATTGGTCCGCGATCGACCGACGACGCAAATCCGATCTGAACCGACTCGACGCTATGCAGGGATATGCGCAGACGCGCTATTGCCGAAGAGCGTTCGTCCTGCGCTATTTCGGAGACCCCGAAGTGCGCTCCCAGTGCGCTGCCTGCGATCGATGCTTGGGCACCACTGAAGTCCTTCTACCGGCCAGTACGAAGCAGTCCGTTCGTGGCCGGTCCCGCCCGCTCTGACCTCGACGTCTTCCATGGACGATAGTCTTTATTTCAACGAGCAGCATCTCGCCGTGCGTGACATGGTCCGCAGTTTTGCGCGAGAGCAGGTTGCCCCCGTCGCATCGCAACACGATGAGGACTCGACGTTCCCCTGGGTGAATGTGAAGGCCATGGGCGAACTCGGACTCCTCGGTATCCCGTGGTCCGAGGATGTCGGTGGCGCCGGATTCGATACGATCAGTTTCATGATCGCGATCGAGGAGCTCGCGAAAGTGTGCGCATCGCATTCCATCACGATCAGCGCGCACACCACGCTCGGCACGTCGCCCATCGTGAATTTTGGCACGAAGGCACAGATCGAGCAGTACGTGCCGCTGCTGGCCAGCGGCAGGGTGCTCGGCGGCTTCGGCCTCACCGAAGAAAGCGCGGGCAGCGATGCCGGTGGCACGCGTACAACGGCCGAGAAAAAAGACGGCTACTATCTGCTGAACGGCTCCAAGCGTTTCATCACCCACGCCGGTGTCGGTGAAGTGTTCGTCGTCACCGCAGTGACCGACCCGTCCAAGGGTACGAAGGGCATCTCGTCGTTCATCCTGAACAAGGAGAGCTGCGATCTCGCGCAGTGCCGTGTACTGGGGGTCGGCCACGATGACTCGTTGACGCCGATGAAGGGCTTCACGTCGGGCAAGAAGGAGAACAAGCTCGGATGGCGTGCGTCCGATACGCGCGAGCTGCTGTTCGACAACGTCGAAGTACCGGCGGAGAATCTTCTGGGCACCGAGGGCCTCGGCTTCATCAACTTCATGAAGACGCTCGACGCCGGCCGTATCGGCATCGCGTCGCTCTCGATCGGCATCGCGCAGGGTGCGCTGGAGGAATCGCTGAAGTACGCGTCGGTCCGCAAGCAGTTCGGGGCGGCCATCGCGACGTTCCAAGGGATTCAGTTCCAGCTGTCCGATATGGCGACCGAGATCGAAGCTGGCCGTCACCTGGTGTATCACGCCGCCTGGCTGGCGCAGCAGGGCAAGCCGTTCGGCAAGGAAGCCGCGATGGCCAAACTGTTCTGCTCGGAGCTGGCCATGCGCGCCACGATCAAGGCCATTCAGATCCACGGCGGGTACGGCTACACGAAGGACTACCCGGTCGAGCGCTACATGCGCGATGCCAAGATTTGCGAAATTGGCGAAGGGACAAGCGAGATCCAGCGCATGGTGATCGCGAGGCACCTGCTGAAGGGACTGATGGACTGAGTCACCGGGACGGACCGCCGTGGGTGTATTGCGGGAGACGTTCGGTCCCGTGTACTCTTCCTTGGTAGTCCGTTTTGGTAGGACCCCGCAGTTTCCGTAGCCGTCGCTTCCGGCGCCGGCGGCCCGTGCGACTCACGGGCCGTTTGCGTTTGTGGCGGGGGCGGATTGGCGCCAGCGTGCAGCCATCCGACGCCCTCCACACGTCCCACCGCATGACACGCCCTGTGTGTCGATCGCGGGTAATCGCGTTTCTCCTGAGGCCTGCGCCTCCCGCCGCTACCGAAGCGCGGGACGGTCCGCGGTGTTCGGGCGCGACTCGCCCGTCCGATCAGTCGTGCTGGTTGGGGGAGCCCCGTGACGTCGTCCGTGTCGCCGCCGCCTGGCGCGCTCGGGCAGCCTCTGTTCGATCACCGTGTTTGTCGCCGCATCGGTCCAGTGGAGTCGCCACCGCCGAGACGCGCGGCAGGTCAGAATGAAGCGAGAAATCCTGGTGAACGCGACGCCGCGCGAGACGCGCGTCGCCATTCTCGAGGACGGCCAGTTGGTGGAGCTGCTGGTAGATCGACCCGATGCCCGTCGCATGGTTGGCGACGTGTATCTCGGGAAGGTCGAAGCCGTGCTTCCAGGTATTCAGGCCGCCTTCGTGAACATCGGCACCGAGAAGTCCGCATTCCTGCACGCCGCCGATGTGGTGGTTGAGGATGCGCCCGTGGCCGATGATGAAGACGACGACGAGGACGAGGCCGGAGATGACGCTGGCGGCGGAAGCGCCGGCGGTGGGCGTCGTGGGCGCCGTGAAGTCCGCCCGATTCAGGACCTCTTGAAGCGCGGGCAGGATATCCTCGTCCAGATCACCAAGGAACCCATTTCCACGAAGGGGCCCCGCGTGACCGCGCAGGTCTCCCTCGCCGGGCGGTTCCTGGTGTATATGCCGTTTGCGTCGAAAGTCGGCGTCAGCCGCAAGATCGACGAGCGCTCCGAACGCCAGCGTCTTCGGGCGATGGTGTCCGAGATGCTCCCCGACGACGTCGGCGGCGTGATCATCCGCACCGTGTCCGAGGACGCGACCAAGGAAGTGTTCGAGCGTGAGCTCAACACGCTCATCAATAACTGGAAGCGGATCAAGCGGAAAACGCAGTTCACGCGCGCGCCGGCCCTGGTGCATCGCGAGACCAATGTGACCCGCGGACTCGTGCGCGACCTATTCAGTGCGAAGGTCGAGGGCGTTACCGTTGACTCGCGCCAGGTCTTCAACGAGATCACCGAGTACCTCACCGGCATCGCCCCCGAGCTCGTCGAGCGGGTGAAGCTGTACGAGGACATCGTCCCGCTGTTCGACAAGGCCGATATCGAGACGGAAATCCGCGACCTCTTCAAGCGGCGCTGCGATCTGCCCAGCGGTGGCTACCTGATCATCGAGCCAACCGAGGCGCTCGTCTCGATCGACGTCAATTCCGGGCGGTACACCGGCAAGCGCGATCCCGAAAAGACCGTGTTCAAGACGAATACCGAAGCCGCGCGCGAAATTGCGCGACAGCTGCGCTTGCGTGACGTCGGTGGCATCATCGTGTGCGATTTCATCGACATGGAAACGCAGGGGAATCGCGACAAGGTGATCCACGAGTTGCGGACCCATCTCGGTCGTGATCGCGCCCGGACGAAGGCCCATGCCGTGTCTGACCTGGGGTTGGTGGAGATGACCCGCCAGCGCGTGCGTCAGAGCCACTGGCAGAGCATGACCGAGTCGTGCCCCACCTGCAGCGGAACGGGCCGGGTATTCACGCCGGAAACGATCGTTCGTCGAACCGAGCGGGCCGTTCGTCGCATGTCGGCCGAGGGGCGCCGAGAGCCGGTGATCTTGCGGCTCCACCCGGAGGTCGCGCTGCACGTGCTGGAGCAGGAGCACGACTTCGTGAAGCGCCTCGAGAAGTTGGCTGGATTCCCCTTGGAGCTGCGCGACGATCCGCTCCTGCGCCCGGATGAAATCAAGCTCGTTATGCGGGGCGCCCAGCGGGATGTCACACAGCAGTACGCCTTGGCCTGAACACGGCCGGAAATCCACGTTCCCACAGGCGCCTGAGGCTGGTCTCAGGCGCTTGACAGCTAAAGCGAAGCCGGATAAGCTTTAAGGCTACGTTTGAAGCCTGCAGAATACGATTTAACAGATAGAGCCATGAGCTACGCGATCATTCGCACCGGCGGCAAGCAGTTCCGTGCCGAGCCGGGCAAGTCCCTCAGGATTCCCTCGTTGCTCGGCGATGCCGGCACGGCCGTCGAGTTCAACGACGTCCTTATCGGCAATGTCGGCACCGGTGTCCGCATGGGCGTGCCCACGCTCAGCGGTGCCAAGGTCACCGGCGAGATCGTGAAGCACGGCCTCGAAGACAAGATCATCGTCTTCAAGTTCAAGCGCCGTAAGAACTACGCCCGGAAGCAGGGTCATCGGCAGAAGTTCACGGAAGTTCGCATTAACGAAATCACCCTCGGCTGATCGCCGGCGGCGCGCCTCACTGGCGCGCCTCCTTTTCCGGAGTAAGAGCAATGGCACATAAAAAAGGCGTCGGCTCATCACGCAACGGTCGCGATTCGAATCCGAAGTTTCGCGGCATCAAGAAGTACGGTGGTGAGTTCGTAACGGCTGGCAACATCATCGCGCGTCAGTGCGGTACGAAGTGGCATCCCGGCAGCAATGTCGGCATGGGCACCGACTACACGATTTACTCGCTCGTCGATGGAGTGGTGCAGTTCCAACACCACAACAAGAAGAAGTACAAGATCAGTGTGCTCCCCGTCGAGTTCGTCGAAATGATCGTCGAGGAAGTAGTCGAGGCCTAACCCTCGCCAGACGATCGTGGTATTCAAAAAGCCTCCGCCGTGCGCGGGGGCTTTTTGCGTTTGTCCCGCCGTAACTTCCGGGTGTCGGTTCACGTAGGTTCTTTGCATCACTCACACTTTTCGGAGAAGCGAGCCATGGCGATCTGGGATAAGGTCAAGCAGGGGATCGATAAGGCCGGGAAGGCGGCGCAGGACGTCTTCGACGAGGGCAAGCTGCGCCTCGACGCCTATCGGGCCCGCGAACAGGCGGACAAGGCCGCCGAGGCGCTTGGATACGCCGTGTTCCGTGCCGCAGATGCCGGTGGCGAGTTGGCGGCCGACGCACGCGATCGGCTCATTGTCGCCTTGCGGGCGCAGGACGCCGAGGCACGTCGCCTGGAGACTGAGCTGGCCGCGGCGCGCGCCGCCAACGGCACGACGGAGGCCGAGACGGCCGCCGGTTCAGTGCCGACCGCGCCCGTGCAACCGCCGGTGCAGCAGTCCGCGCCGCCGACGGATCCTCAGGGATAGAACGCCGCGCGAATGGTCGCCGGTACATCCGTGCAGAGGCCGTCTACGCCCCATGCGGCGAGGAGATGCGCGCGCACCGGATCGTTTTCGGTCCACGCGATCACCTTGGTGCCACGGTCGTGAGCCGCGATCACGAGCGCTTCGTCGATCAGGTGGGTGTATTGCCAAAGCGCGTCCGGCGCGGTGGGGTGAAGCATGCCCACCGGGTCAATGAGATACGAGTCGGATAAGAACCCGATCGCCGTGGTCGGGCGAGTCACCCTGACCGTGGCGGGAATGCGATGGTCGAATGAGTGCACCGCCGTCCGCACGGTGGGGTGGCGGTCCAGCACGGCAGCGACCGCCGCCTCGATGCGTGCAGCCTTCACCTCGACGTAGACCGTCGCCTGCGTCCCGACCAGCGCCAGCACATCGTCGAGAAGCGGCAGCGGATGCCCGCCGTGCAGCCGCGCGGTACGGATCTCCGACAGCGTCAGGTCGCGAATCGCCGCAGTGCCTCCGGCGTTTCCACCCCGTTCCAGAGAAAGCACCGAGTCGTGATGCACCACCACGTGGCCGTCGGCCGACCCATGCACGTCGAGCTCGATGCCGTCTGCCTGTTGTTCGAGGGCTCGGCTGAAGGCGGCGAGAGTGTTCTCGAGGCACTCGCGCGACGAGCCGCGATGGGCGATGATGTCTGGTATATGCATGTCTGCGCTCCCCGTCGCGTCGTCGTTGCCCGATTCCCAGCCCGAACCGCTCTGGCGGCCAAGCTTCGGTGCCCGACCTCGTCACGTCAATGGCGCGGCACGGCCTTAACGATGCCCCCGGCGCGTCGTCCAATAGGTCGAAGCGTATGATCCAAGCCGAACAGACCGATGACGCGTCCGTCGATAGCGCCCTCATTGCGCAGTGGATGGCGGGTGACGAGCGGGCCGCCACGGCGATAGTCGAGCGGCACGCGGGCGCGCTGGCGCGTTTTGCGGTCCGTTTGGGGGTCGAGGAGGATGTCGACGAGTTGGTGCAGGACACGTTCATCAGGGCATTTTCGGCGCTCGAGTCGTTCCGGTCGGACAGTTCGCTGCGCACGTGGTTGTTTACCATCGAACGTCGGCTCGTCATCGATCGGCGACGATCGTCGGCTCGGCGGGGGCGTGAGGTCGAAGTAGACGACGGTTATGCGGCTACCGAATACGACGCGCTCGACGCCTTGGTGGCGGATGAAGCCGCGCAGCGGATGGCCTCGGCGATTGGTCGTCTAACACGCATGCAGCGTGAGGTGTTTACGCTTCGTGTGCAGGAAGGGCGGAGTTACAGGGAGATCGCGGAAATCCTCGACAGTTCTGAGGGCGCCGCCCGGGTGCACTACCACAACGCGATGCGAGCCGTGAAGGAGTTTCTCGATGACTGAGTGCCGGACACCGGAGATGCAGGACCTGTTGCCCGACTATGTGTCGGCGTCGCTTGATGCGGCCGCCGCGGCATTGGTGGAGCAGCACCTGTCGATCTGCGACCCGTGTCGCGACGACATCGCCGTGCTGCGCCTGGCGCGCGCGGTTCGGTCAAAGGCCGTGACCGTCGATGTCGCGAAGATCGTGGCGAACCTGCCGCGGCCCACGCCGACGTTGAGACTTCTACGATCGTCCAGTGACACATCGCCGGATGCCGCGCCGTCGCGAGCCGCCGCGCCGACGAGCGCGCCGGTGAGCGCGCTGCGTCCTCGGCGCAACTGGTCGGGATCCGTCTGGCAAGTGGCGGCGGCGGTCGGCGTGATGATCGTAGGTGGCACCTCGCTCATCGTGTCGCGAAACAGTCCGAATAGCCTTACAGGTGCTCGTTCGAACGAGGCCCGGCTGGCGGAAGCCGCCGAAAGCGCATGGTCGCGGACGCCGGCGCCTGGCGTGCAGCCGTCGGCGACGATCGCGGCACTGGATTCGCCCGCGAACATCGGCAGCGCCGGTCGCGAATCGCGGGTGTCCGTGTCGTACGGCGATCTTGGCGACTACTCCGAAGCCGAGCTGCAGCGCATGCTCGATCGCCTCGAGAAATGGGATGGCACGAGCTCCACTGAGCCGTTGCCGACGCTACCTGTTGTATCGACGTCTGGAGGGTCCGCACCATGATGACGCCGCGATTTCGATGGATGGTCGCCGCCGCGCTCGTCATGACGATCGGTTCGCCGATCGGTGCCGTCGCGCAGGGGACACCGCCGCACGGGACCGGTCGCTCGGGCGCGTCGCGCATGAATGATCCACAGCGTGACGTCCTCGAGAAGCGCTTTAAGCAACGCATCGACGCCATCGTTAAGGAGCGACTGCGTCTCACCGATGATCAGCAGAGCAAGCTGCGTGAGGTAGCGTCGCGTACGGAAGAATCGCGGCGCGTGCTGCGCCGAGAGGAGTTCGTGCTGCGCACGTCGTTGCGTGAGGAGATGAAGGCGGGGAAGAACGCCAACGAGGTCAGGGTCGGCGAACTACTCGACCAGATGCCTCGCCTCGAGCGTCGCAAGCTCGATCTGTTGGAGTCCGAACAGCGTGAGCTGGCCAAGTTCCTCTCGCCGACGCAGCGGGCGCGCTACTTCGGGCTGCAGGATGAGCTTCGCCGGGGAATGCATGACCTGCAGCGTCGGCGCATGGGAATGGACGATTCGACGGCCGGCTCATCGGATGCTCGGGACATGCGGCGACGCGGGGCACCGCCGCCGATGTAATGGCTCCCCCCGTGGCGTCGCTTTCGCCAACCGTGTACACTTGTCTAGGTATGGATGGTGTACGCCCAGATGGCGGAACTGGCAGACGCACGGGACTCAAAATCCCGCGCCCGCAAGGGCTTCCGAGTTCGACCCTCGGTCTGGGCATTGGTTGAGCGCCTATCGTGATGTCGTACGGCGCGCTAGGCGTTTCGCACAACGCCGTTGAGTTGTCGTGCGTAGTTGTCGATGTTGAGTGCAGGGCAGCGGCTGTACATGGGCCACTGATGGGGTGTAGCTCAATGGCAGAGCACTCGACTGTTAATCGAGCGGTTGTAGGTTCGACTCCTACCGCCCCAGTCTTCGCAGCATAGAACGCTCGGTTTTCCCCTCGGAAAACCGAGCGTTCTATGTTTCCGGCACCATTCGTCGCTCGTGGCCGCTCGCCTCGCTTGCCGCGCCCGCCCGTGAATGCCTAGCTTCCCGTAATCTGATGGTGCACGCTCCACGACTCATGGGCGATCCGCGACCGTGCGGCATCGCCTATTCCCTCTGCGCCGATTGCGTCCATGCCCTTTTCGCTCCAGCTCAGTCATGCCGCTCCCGCCTCGGTCGACTCACCGTTGCTGGCGATCGTGCTGTCTCAGGACCTGACACTCGACGACGCCCTGCGCGCCGTGGATTCGCCGCTCGCCGGCGCGATCCAGCGGTCGATCGCCCGACGCGATTTCCGTGGCGGACGCGATGAGACCATGTTGTTCGTCGGTGGCGACACGGGTGCTCATCGTGTCCTGCTGGTTGGTCGCGGATCGGCGCCGCTCACGCGCGCTACCGCCCGACGTGCGGCGGCCATCGCGGCGCGGCAGGCGGGCAAGCTCGGTACCGGTGCAATGCACCTCGTACTCGCCGGTGGGGACGCGAACGCCGACGCCATCGAAGGACTCGCGCTTGGAGCGGCCGCCGGGAGTTGGGCCTATCCCGATCTGCAGGCTCAGCCGCCCGAGAAGGATCGGCGGGCGCGCCTGGAGTCGGTCACGGTGCTGGGCGCCGACACTGATGCCGTGCGGGCGGGCTTCGCGGCCGGTGCGGCGGTGGCGGAGGGGCAGGCGATCGCCAAGCGGCTCGGCATGATGCCCGGCAACGTGTGTACGCCCGAGACGTTTGTCGAAGTGGGGCGCGAGATCGCCGCGCGCCACGGGATGACGCTCACCGTGCTCGGGCGCGCCGAGATGGAGCAGGAAAAGATGGGTTCGTTTCTGTGCGTGGCGCAGGGGACGCCGGAGGAGCCTCGTCTCGTCGCGCTCGAGTATCGCGGCGGCGCGCCGGATCAGCAGCCCGTGGTACTGATTGGCAAGGGCCTCTGCTTCGACACCGGTGGCATCTCCATCAAGCCGGCACCGGAAATGGAGTGGATGAAGTTCGACATGTCGGGCGCGGGCGGGGTGATGGGTGCGATGGACGCCATCGGTCGTCTCAAGCTGCCCGTGAACGTGGTGGGCATCATCGGGTCGACCACCAACATGCCCTCCGGCACGGCCGTGAAGCCCGGTGACGTCGTACGGGCCTCGAACGGCAAGACGATCGAAATCATCAACACCGACGCCGAAGGTCGTCTGGTGCTGGCCGACCTGTTGGTGTTCGCGAAGCGGTTCAACCCGGCGATCGCCATCGATGCGGCGACGCTCACGGGTGCCATCGTGATTGGTCTTGGTGCGAATGCGGTCGGCGTGTTCGGAAAGGACCAGTCAGCGGTCGACGAAGTCCTGGCCGCCGGAGCGGCTTCAGGTGAGCCGGGATGGCCCCTTCCGCTGTGGGATGAGTACAAGGAGCAGATCAAATCCGATGTGGCCGACCTGAAGAATACAGGCGGCCGCGCGGCGGGCTCCATCACCGCTGCTCTCTTCCTGCAGGAATTCGTGGACGGTTATCCGTGGGTGCATCTCGACGTGGCCGGGACGGCCTATTCGCAGGTCGATCTGGGCTGGATTCCGAAGGGACCGACGGGGACGCCCGTGGGCACGTTCGTCGAAATCGTACGGGCGCGCGCGCGTCGGTGATCCGCTCCGTTCGGCTTATGGCCGCCAGCCTGCTGGTGGCCATCGCGGTGCCGGCGTTCGCGTCGGCGCAGGTTCGTCCCGACTCGGTGCGGAAGGACACGGTACGGGTGTCGGTGCCCGTGCCGCCGCCGCCGGGTGTCGACACGCTTCCCAAGCGCATCATCGCCAGCGACTCGGCCGTCTTCAAGCGTGAAGTCGCGCGCACGGACAGCATCAAACGCGCGATCGCGGCCGATACGATCAAGGCGCCGCTCGCGCGCTTCGAACGACCGGATGATTTCGAGACGTCGCCGCGACTGCGGTTTTCCCGCGAGGAGATTCTCTCGTCGGGGGCGGTCAACCTGGCGGATCTCCTCGATCGCGTGCCAGGCGTCACGACGTATCGCAGCGGATGGATCGCCGGCGTACACGCCGCGTCCTTCGCCGGAGATACCCGGCGCCTCCGTCTGTTCATCGATGGGGTCGAGATGGATGCCATCGAGCCGCGCAACGGCGGCACGATCGATCTGACCGACGTGCAGCTATGGATGCTCGATGAGTTGGTGGTGGAGCGGGCGGCCGGCGAGGTGCGCGTCTGGATGCGCACGTGGACCGTCGAGCGCACGACGCCGTACACTCGGGCCGATATCTTCACGGGTGACCTGAATACCAACGCGTTTCGCGGCCTCTTTGCGCGTCGGTGGCGCAACGGCGTGCTGCTGCAACTCGGTGGACAGCAAGTGGCGACGCAGAGTGGACGCGTGAATGCATTCACCGGTGCGGAGAGCTCGGCCGGACGCGGTGATGGAACGGTGCAGGGATTCATGGCCCGCATTGGCTGGTCGAAGCGTCGTGTGAGCGTCGATCTGTTCGCGAATGCGACCGCCCGTGAACGTGATCCGCATACGGCGCGCGAAGGATTCACCGATTTGCTGCCCTACAAGGGCTCGCGTCGCGATGCGTATCTGAGGGTCGGATACGGCGATACGCTGCGCGGTTTCTGGTCGCAAGCGATTGTCGGTGTCGTGCGCACGCGCCTTGAAGGAATCGGCGATGCCGTGGAGGCAACCGACTCGACGCCGGCCGTGGTAACGGACACGATTCGTGGACGCACCCAACAGCTGCTGGCGGCGGGGTATCGCACGTCGCTCTGGTCGGTCTCGCTCACAGATCGGGTGCGTCCGATCGACGGCGCGGCGTTCCACGCGCCAGCGCTGCGCGGACGACTTGGCGGCGCACGCTATGCGATCGGTGCGTTCGCCGAAGAGAACGGAGCGGACTCCACGCGCCGCATCGATCTGTCGGCACGGGCGCAACCCTTTTCGTGGCTGATCCTCACCGGCGCGCAGAGTACGCGCACCCCGGATTCGGCGACCGGTCGCGAGAGTGGCAACACGTTGCGCGCCGAGGCCGCGCTCAAAGTTGGCCGATTGTGGCTCGGCGGCGGCGTCATTCGGGACAACGGCAATCGCTTCGACTCGCCGGTGATTCTGGGAACGCCGGCGGCCGTGCTGTCGTCGGTCGATGCCCAGGGTGTCCTCGTGTCGGCCGCTGGTCGTGTGTACAAAGACGTGCGTGTCGATGTGCAGGCGATTCGGTGGGATGGCTCGCAGTACAATCGTCCGCAGCTGCACGTACGAACGGAGATCGCACTCATCAGCGATTGGCGCCGTCGATTCCCGCGTGGTGAGTTCTCGATCAACGCCCGCATCTGGCACGAGCTGCGCGATGGTGTGCCGTTTTTCTACGGCACGGCGGCGGGCAGCAGCACGCCGGAGGTCCGCATCACCGAGCGCGCCAATGTGATGACCGGGTTGCTCGAACTGCGCATCCAGCGCGCGACGCTTTTCTACCAATACCGCAATCTGACCGGCGGTGCGTACGAGCAGATTCGCGGTATCACCATGCCGCCCGCCGTCCAGATGTACGGCGTGCGCTGGGAGTTCTGGAACTGATGCGGTTGACCTCGTTCGACGTGCGCGCTTCATTGCCCATCGCATGATTCGCTCAATGACGGGCTTCGGCCAGGCGGAAGGCACAGTCGGCACCTCCCGGGTGTTGGTCGAAGTGCGTACGGTCAACCATCGGTTTTTCTCTCCGAGCATCAAGGTGCCGGGCGCCTACGGGCGCTGGGAGACCGAGGTGCGCGAGGCAATGCGCCTCAAGGTCAGTCGCGGGCACGTGACGTTGACTGCTCGGAGCGAGCGGCTGGCGACGCCGGCCATTGCCATCGACGACGAGCGTTTTGCGGCGGTGGTCGCACAGCTGCGCGATCTGCACGATCGGCATGGACTGTCCGGTGGCGTCGATCTCGCGACCGTGTTGCGCATGCCCGACGTCATGTCGGCGCCGCGCGAAGAGGAGGACACCGGCACGGCGGCGGACCTGGTCGCCATCGTGGAGCGAGCGCTCGATCACCTCGGGCGCGCCCGGGCCGAGGAGGGCGCGCGGCTCGCCACGGTCTTGCGCGAACGATTGGACTTGGTAGACGCCGCGCTGCAGCGGATCGCTATCCGGGCGCCGGAACGCCTGATGGCTCAGCGGGATCGACTCCGGGCGGCCGTGAAGGAGCTGGCCGAGGGCTTGGCCGTGGATGAGACCCGATTGGCGCAGGAGATTGCCATTCTGGCCGATCGAATGGACGTCAGCGAAGAGCTCGACCGGTTTCGATCGCACATCACCGCCTTTCACAGCGTCTTGGCGGACGCGGATGCGGGCGGGGAACCGGTCGGCAAGCGACTGGGCTTTCTCCTTCAGGAAATGCTCCGGGAGGCGAACACCACCGGCAGCAAGGCGGCCGACGCCGCGATTCTTCACGATGTGGTTGGCGTCAAGGAAGAGCTGGAACGCATCCGGGAGCAGGTCGAGAACCTCGAGTGAGCCCATTTCCGGTCATCCTGTCCGCTCCCTCCGGGGGTGGAAAAACCACAATTGCGCGTCGCGTGCTGGAGCGGCGGGCCGATGTGGGTTATTCTGTTAGCTGTACCACGCGTGCGCCTCGGGATGGTGAGGAGGACGGGCGTGACTATCGCTTTATCAGTCTCAAGGCATTTGCCGCCGCGCGTGACGCGGGCGAATTCGCCGAGTGGGCTGAGGTGCACGGGAATTTCTACGGAACGATGCGCTCGGAAATTCAGCGGGTGCTGAATGCCGGGCAGCACGTGCTCATGGACATCGACGTGCAGGGGGCGCGACAATTCCACGTCGCGTTTCCCGATACGGTGCTGATTTTCGTGTTGCCGCCGTCGGGCGAGGTGCTGAAGTCTCGGCTCTCGGCGCGGAAAAGCGAGAATCGTGAGCGGTTGCTCGTTCGCTTGCGGAACGCTCGTGCGGAATTGGGAGAAGTCGGACGCTACCACTACGTGGTGGTCAACGATGATCTCGAGCGCGCGGTCGATCAGGTGAGTGCGATTATCGATGCGGAAGGACTGCGGCACGACCGGGTACACGAAGTCGAGGCGCAGGTCGAGGCGCTCATTGCGCAGCTCGAAGAGGAAATTCACGTTTTCAGCAAGGGCGACTGACGCATGCAGGTTTTTACTCCGTCCGACGTGTCGAAGCACGCGGCCAACAAGTATCTGAGCGTGCTCATCGCGGCCAAGTTCGCGCGCGTGCTCAACGAATTCCCCCGCGATCGCTCGGCGCACGAGAAAAAGCTCACGACGCGCGCGCTCGAAGAGCTCGCCCACGGTGAGATCGAGTATCGCGTGGTACCGCGCCGCCGTCCGGGCTGAGTTCACGCCGCTTGCTGGACCCCGCGCCGCGCCGTGACGATCGTCCCGGCGCGGCGCCTTTTCTCCCCCCTCAGCGCCCTCGCCTGCTCCTGTGCGTCCCTTCGACCGTCAGCGCATTCTGCTCGGGGTCACCGGCGGCATCGCGTCCTACAAGGCCGCGTGGCTGGCGCGCCTGCTGACGCAGGCTGGTGCAAAGGTCGACGTCGTCCTCACGCGGGCCGCATCGGAGTTCATCGGCGCGATCACATTCGAGGCGCTCACGGGACGTCCCGTACACACGGCGCTCATCGCGTCGGGGCATGCGCTGGATCACATTACGCTCGCCCGCGCGGCGCAGCTCGTGGTCGTGGCACCGGCGACCGCTGATTTTCTCGCGCGCGCCGTCGGTGGGCACGCTGACGATCTGCTTTCGGCCTGCTTGCTCGCGACGACGGCACCGACGCTGCTCGTGCCGGCCATGAACGACCGCATGTGGGCGCATCCCCAGGTGACGCGTAACGCGGCGGCCGCGCGTGAGCTCGGCTATCACGTGCTCGATCCTGACAACGGCGCACTGGCGGCTGGCGAGGGCAGTGGCCCCGGGCGCATGCCCGAACCCGAGACGATTCTGGCGTATTGTGCGCGCCTGCTCGAGACGCCAACGGTGCTTGAAGGACGCTCGGTTGTGGTCACGGCAGGTCCGACCCGCGAGCCCATTGATCCCGTGCGCTTTCTGTCGAATCGCAGCAGCGGAAAGATGGGCGTAGCCATTGCGGCGGCCGCGTGGCGACGCGGTGCTGATGTCACGTTGATCGTCGGTCCGCTCGATGTCGCCACGCCGCCCGGTCTGCGCGTCGTCACCGTTGAGACGACGTCGCAGATGCGTGAGGCAGTGTTGCAGGCGCTGCCGGGCGCCGCTGCGCTCGTGATGGCCGCGGCGCCAGCTGATTTTACGGCAGCGGCGCCTGCGAGCGCCAAGATCAAGAAGGCGGACGCCGGCGACGCACTCGCACTCGTCCGCACCGATGATATTCTCGCCGCGACCAGGGCGTCGCGCCCCGCGTCGTGCGTCACCGTCGGATTCGCGCTGGAGACGGGCGATGCGACCAGTGAGGCACATCGCAAAGTGGCCGACAAAGGGCTCGACTTCATCGTCGCCAACGACGCTCTGGAAGCCGGTGCCGGTTTTGGCGTCGACACGAATCGCGTGACGATCGTACACGCGGACGGCCGCGAAGAGCATCTGCCGCTGCAGAGCAAGACGCAGGTGGCGGATCAGATTCTCGATCGTATTGAGGGGCTGCTGCATGGACGCTAAGGATCGTCTCCGTCGGTACCTCGAGCAGCGCCGGGAGCTTGGCGAGTCCGAGCTCGTGCTGGACAGCCTCTCGATCGAGGACGTCATGAAGATGGTCGGCGCGAAATCGTCCGCGCCGAAGGTCGCCGACGTTCCAGCGACGGCGAAATCGAAGGCGCCAGCGCTGGCGGATCGGGATGCGGATGCGCCGCCTCCCGACCAGACGCACGACATGACGTCGGCGCCCGTCACACCGCCGCCCGAGCCCGGCGTGCGCTTCGATCGCGGTGCGACCACCGATTGGCGTGAGGCGTTGCGCAATGCCGGCGCAATGCGCCCTAGTGACGCGTCGTCAGCGCCGCCCATCGTAGTTACGCCGTCTCCCGCTGCCGAGGCTGCTGCCGATGCCGCTAATACGGCGGCGGCAGCGAGCACGCAGGCCATGGCGGATACGCCGATCAAGAATCTGCCAGCGTGGTTGTCGGCGCTCGAACTCCCGCTCGGGATTGAAGCGGGCCGTTTGCGCGTGATCGATGCGGCACCGGACGTAGCCAGTCTGCCCACCCTCGAGGAAATCGCCGAGCACGTCGCCGGCTGTACGCGCTGCGCGCTGTACAAGTCGGCCAAGCATCACGTACTGGGCGAAGGCAATCCGCAGGCTGAATTGCTGTGCGTGGGCGAAGCGCCTGGCGTACACGAAGATGAGCAAGGCCGCCCGTTCGTGGGCGAGGCCGGCCAGTTGCTGACCAAGATTCTGGGGGCGATTCAGCTATCGCGCGAGGAAGTTTTCATCTGCAACGTGCTGAAGCACCGGCCGCCGGGAAATCGCGATCCGTTGCCGGACGAAGTGGTCGCTTGTCAGCCATACCTGCTGCGTCAGATCGAACTCGTACGCCCTCGTGTCATTCTCGCGCTCGGTCGCTTCGCGGCGCAGACCCTGCTACAGACCACCACCGGCATCGGCGCACTGCGCGGCCGCATACATCGCTTTCACGGCGTGCCGCTCATCGTGACGTATCATCCAGCGGCGCTGCTGCGCAACGAATCGTGGAAGCGTCCCACCTGGGAAGACGTGAAGCTCGCCCGCCGCATTCTCGACGCATCGCGCGCTGCCAGCGCGGACTCTACGGCTCCATGACCAGTCTCGTCGTTCCCAACGCTGCCGCCCCAGCCACGCGCGATCCGTTCAAGGAACGCCGGCCCCCTTGGTCCGAGGAGGCCGAGCAGGCCGTGCTCGGTGCCATGCTGCTCGACGCCGACGCCGTGATGCGTGCGGCGGAGCACGTCGATGACACGATGTTCTACCGCGAGGGACATCGCCGGCTCTTCCGCGCCATGATCTCGATCACGGAGCGCGGCGGCGTTATCGATCCGCTCACGCTCGCCGATGAACTGGAACGCCGTGGAGAGCTCGAGCACGCGGGTGGTCGCGAGTATCTCGGGTTCCTGCTCGATGCGGTGCCGACGGTTGCGAACGTGGAGTATCACGCGCGGATCGTGAAGGAGCGCGCACTGCTGCGCCGCCTCATCGAAGTGTCGACCGAAATTGTGTCGGAGGCGTTCGAGGGGCGCACCGCGGCGGCGGATCTGCTCGACTCCGCTGAGTCACGCATCTTTTCGTTGAGCCAAACGAGAGAACGGACCGGCTTCTCGCGCATTAAGGAGCTGCTCTGGCCGGCGATGGAGAAGCTCGAACTGCTCGCGCAGCGCGAGGCCGCGATTACGGGCGTACCGAGCGGCTTTAACGAGCTCGATTTCATGACATCGGGGTTCCAGCCGGCCGATCTGGTGATCGTGGCTGCGCGTCCCTCCATGGGTAAGACCGCCTTCACGCTCAACATCGCGCAGCACGCCGCCATTACGGCCAAGGTGCCAGTGGCCTTCTTCTCGCTCGAAATGAGCAAGGAGTCGCTGGTGCAGCGTATGCTCGCGTCGGAGGCGCTCATCGACGCGCAGGCGTTGCGTAAAGGCGGTAGGGCGCTCGACGAATCGATGCCGCGTTTGGCGCAGGCGGCTGGTATCCTGAGCCATGCGCCTATCTTCATCGACGACACGCCAGGCATCACGCTGCTCGACATGCGCGCCAAGGCGCGTCGGCTCAAGTCCGAGCACGACCTCGGACTCATCATCGTCGACTACCTGCAGCTCATGACGGGGCCTGCCGGCGTCGAGAACCGACAGCAGGAAGTCTCCCAGATTTCGCGTGGCCTGAAAGCCCTTGCGAAGGAGCTGGGCGTGCCAGTCGTGGCTTTGTCACAGCTGTCGCGTGCACCGGAACAACGCACCGGCGACGACAAGGGACGTCCACAGCTCTCCGACCTTCGTGAATCGGGCGCCATCGAACAGGATGCCGACGTGATCATGTTCATCTTCCGCCAGGAAGTGTACGCCGAGCGTGATGAGAACGGCCGGCTCAAGGATCCTGATCTCGAAGGCCGCGCCGAGATCATCATCGGCAAGCAGCGTAACGGACCGATCGGCAGTGCGCGGCTGTACTTCCACAAGCAGTACACGCGCTTCGACAACTTCTCGGCCCGGCAGGCGCCCAACGATTTCGGCGGACCGAAGTCGGATTTCGGCGGACCGAAGCTGGTGAAGGGCGCCGATGATTTCGGCGGGACGCCCTTCTGAGTTCGCGGTAATGGCCAAGGCGAAGACGGTTTATCGTTGCACCGAATGCGGCGCGGAGTTTCCCAAGTGGGCGGGACGCTGCGAGAGCTGTGACGCGTGGAATACCCTCGGCGAGGAGATGGTCTCCAACGCGCCGACCAGCAAGCGCACGGCAGCGCGGAGTGTGCCCGGCATCGCCGCCGCCACGGTCACCCTCGGTCGTGTCACGGCGGCCGATACCCCGCGGTGGACCACGCAGCTGAATGAGTTCGATTTCGTGCTCGGTGGTGGCCTTGTGCCGGGCAGCATGGTGCTCGTGGGCGGCGAGCCTGGAATCGGCAAGAGCACGCTGCTGCTCCAGGTGGCCGCCCGACTCGAAACCGCCGGCTTGGCCACCCTGTATGTGTCCGGCGAAGAGAGCGCGCTGCAGGTGCGTCTGCGCGCCGACCGACTCGCCGAGGATGCGTCGTCGGTTGCGCTGCTCACGGAAACGTCACTCGAAACCATTCTCGCCACGGCGTCGCAGCCGACGCCCGATGGTCGCCGCTTCAGTGTGCTGATCGTCGACTCGATTCAGACGGTGCACACCGAACTGCTCGAAGGCGCACCAGGTAACGTTGGGCAGGTACGCGAGTGCGCGGCGCGTCTCATGCGGTTCGCGAAGGACACCGGCACCGCCGTGTTCGTGATCGGTCACGTGACGAAGGGCGGCGGGATCGCTGGTCCGAAGACGCTCGAGCACATCGTCGACACCGTGCTGTACTTCGAAGGCGATGGTACGCTCGATCATCGCGTGCTGCGCGCCACGAAGAATCGTTTCGGCTCGGTCGACGAGATCGGTGTGTTCCGCATGGTCGGCACCGGACTGATTCCGGTGGAGAATCCGTCGGCGCTGTTTCTCGGCGATCGGCGCGATGTGGCAAGTGGCAGTGCCGTCTGTGCGCTCATGGAAGGCACTCGACCGGTGCTGGTGGAAGTGCAGGCGCTCGCCGCGCGGGCCGGCTTCGGCACACCGCAGCGCGTCGCGAACGGCATCGACGCCCGCCGGTTGGCGCTACTGCTGGCCGTGCTCGACAAACGCGGTGGGTTCTCGTGTGCGCAGCTCGACGTCTTCTGCAACATCGTCGGTGGCATGCGCGTGCAGGAGCCCAGTGTGGATCTTGCCATCGTGGCTGCGATCGCTTCGAGCGTGGTCGACAAACCGCTCCCGGCGCAGGCCATCTTTCTCGGTGAAGTCGGGCTGGGCGGCGAAGTGCGTCCGGTGTCGCAGGTCGAGCGGCGCCTGGCTGAAGCGGCCAAGCTCGGCATGACTCGTGCCTATCTCTCGGACCGCGCGATCCCGCGACGCGTGCCGGGCGACATCACGCTGGTTGGCGTGCGGACGTTGGCGGATGTGCTACAGAAAACGGTCGGCAAGGATGCAACATGAGTGAGTCGCCAACAGCACCGCGTCGCGTGATTCCCCCACCGGTGATCACGTCACGCGGGGACGAGTCGGCGACAGCCGACGGCGTCGTTCGCGACGTCGGCGTGGTCATCGTGGCCGGCGGCTCCGGCTCGCGCACGGGCAGTGCCGAGCTTAAGCAGTTTCGCTGGGTGGCCGGAAAGCCTGCGCTGCTGCACAGCGTGCAGGCGTTCATGGCGCGCCCCGATGTGGCGATCGTCGTGGTGGTGCTTCCCAAGGCGTACGCGGCCGATCCGCCACCCTGGTTGTTCCAGTGCGATGTCGATCGGCTGTTGGTATCGGTCGGTGGACGCGAGCGGCATGAAAGCGTTGTGAATGGACTCGAAGATCTGCCCGAGGACGTCGTCATCGCCGTCGTGCACGACGCCGCGCGTCCACTGGTGACCGATGCCACGATCGATCGAGTGATCGCCGAAGCACGGAAGGGCCACGGTGCCGTCGCGGCGCTCCCTGTGGTCGACACGCTAAAGGAAGTCGATGCCGACGGCCGCATCGTGCGCACGGTGGATCGCACGAGTCTCTGGCGCGCGCAGACACCGCAGGCGTTCCCGCGCACGATGCTCGAGCAGGCGCATATCGCGGCGCGCCGCGATGGCGTCGGCGCGACCGACGACGCCGGACTCTGTGAGCGCCTCGGTTTACCGGTCGTCGTGGTGCGCGGCAGCGAACGAGGAATGAAGATCACCGAGGACGTCGATTTCGCTCGCGCCGACGCCCTCAGCTTGCTACCGGAGTAGCCGCCCGTGTCCGTGCATCGCGAAGCGCTCACCGTACCGTTCTGGTCTCCCGTCGAGGTCGAAGCGGCGCTGCGTGATGCGATGACGCACCTGAGTGAGCGGCGCGTGCTCGCGTATCCAACGGAAACCGTCTATGGATTCGGCACGGCCGTCGATCACGAGTCCGTGGAAGCGCTGGTGCAGTTGAAGGGTCGGCCGCCGGGTAAACCGTTTTTGCTGCTCATCAATGATCCGGCGCAAATCGCGCGACTGGATTTACATCTGCCGACGTATGCATCGACGTTGGCAGCGCGGTTCTGGCCGGGACCGCTCACGTTGGTGCTGCGTGGGGGCGATCATCGCGTGTCGCCGCGTTTACGTGGTCCAGAGGGCGGCGTGGCCGTGCGGTGGACCCCACACGTCGGCCTGCAGCGCCTCCTCGCAGCCTACGGTGAACCGATCACCAGCACGAGTGCGAATCGCCCCGGGGTTCCGCCTGCGATGACGGCCGCTGAAATTGTACAGCAGTGGCCCGACGCCATTCACCGCGGACTGCTGCACGTGCTCGACGGCGGTCGGCTGGCGCCGTCGCGTTCGTCTACGGTGGTAGACTGCACCGGCCGTCGCGCGCGCGTGATCAGGCCCGGTGTGTTGACAGCGATCCAGCTGCGTGAATGCGTGCCGGATCTCGTGGGCGATACCTAGCATACGCCGAGGGGCGCGCAACGCATGCATCTGCTCTTCGTCTGTACCGGCAACACCTGTCGCAGTCCGCTCGCCGAGGCGATCGCGCGGCGGATGATCGACGGGCGCGGCATTCCCGATCTCACGGTGGGGAGCGCCGGCACCAGCGCGTGGGCCGACGCGCCCGCGTCTGACGGCGCGCTGCTCGTCGCGCTCGAACACGGGATCGACCTCGGCGATCATCGATCGCGGCCGCTGGCGCAGGAACTCGTAAGCAGCGCGCACGTCATTCTCACCATGGGCCCGCATCATCTCGATCGGGCCGAGGCGCTGGGCGGCACGGGGCGGTCGTGGTTGCTCACTGATTTTGCCGGTGGCACGCCGCGTCCGGTGAGTGATCCGTTCGGGGGTGACCTCGACGTGTACCGCGCCACGTTCGTCGAGCTCGAGCAGGCCATCGGCGCCGTGCTCGACCGGATCGTCGCTGATCGTTCCCGCAGCGCACCCTGAGTCGTCGCCCGTGACGGAGCAGCGTCAGGAGCGTGCAGTCCGTGCGGCGCAGCGTCCGTCGCGCCTGGTCATTCTTGGGCACCCCGTGGCGCACTCGCTTTCCCCGGTCTTCCAGAACGCGGCGTTGCTCGACGCGGGAATTCCCGTCGTGTACGACCGCGAGGATGTCGCGCCGGATGCGCTGACCGAGGCGCTGCGACGCCTCGCGGCGGAGGGCGCAGGCGGCAACATCACGATTCCGCACAAGGAGGCCGCGGCCGCGTTGATCTCGCGGTGCACACCGACCGCGCGTCGCGTCGGAGCGGTCAACACCTTCTGGACGGAGCAGGGCGAGCTCGTCGGGCACAACACCGATGTCGATGGTGCCGTCGCCACGATACGTGCGCTCGTTCCCGCCGAGGTCTCCGCTCCAGGCGACAGATCGGTTGTGTTGCTTGGTGCCGGCGGGTCGGCCGCCGCGACGCTGGTGGCGCTGTCCTCGCTGGGCTATCACCGCATCACGATGGTCGCGCGCACCACGGGGCGAGCGCACGCCTTGTCGGAACGACTCGCCATTCCGGCGCAGGTTGTTCGACCCGATGCGCTGGAGCGTGTCGTCGCCGACGCGGAGCTCGTCATCAACGCGACGCCGATCGGCTTGCGCGACGACGCGTTGCCGATGCTTGTCGCCATGATTCCCGCCCGCTGTGCCGTGTTCGATTTGGTATATCGGCGGGGACGCACACCGTGGATCGCGGCCTGCCGTGAGGCCGGACGTCGTGCCGAAGATGGCCTCCGCATGCTGGTCGAGCAGGGTGCCTCGGCATTCGAAGCGTGGTTCGACGTGTTGGCACCGCGTGCGGTGATGTGGCGGGCGCTCGACGCCGCGCCACCGACCCACGATGGTCGATGAGCCCTCGCGATGAACCGCGCGGCCGTGCCGCGCGCCCGGTCATGGCGATCGCGCGGGCGGCGCGTGACACGGCCCGCGGCATGGTCGACCTGCTGTTGCCATCGGCGTGCGCCATCTGCCGGGCGTTGCACCGGGCGGACGCCGATGGCATCGTCTGTCAGGCGTGCCTGGCGCGGGTGGTGCGCCTGAGTTGGCCCCAGTGTGGACGCTGCGGGCAGCCGCGGCTGTCGCCCTCGATTCCGTTACCGGTCGAAGCCACCCCCTCGGGCGTGATCCCGCCCTGTCGTTGGTGCGGCCGACTCGCGCCGACCATCCGTGCCGTGCGCTCCGTGTGCCGTATGGACGAGGGGACGGGCGCAGCGCTGGTCCATGCGCTCAAGTACGACGGCTGGCACGCCGTCGCGAAACCGATGGCCCGACGCATGGCGCGTCTGGAATGGCCGCCTGATGTGGTGCGCGAGCGCACGGCACTCGTCCCGGTACCGCTGTCGATCACCCGGCAGCGTGCACGCGGCTATAATCAGGCGGAACGGCTCGCCAGCGCCCTCTCGACCGAATGGCGGATACCAGTATGGGCCGACGTACTCGAGCGCAATCGCGACACCAGATCGCAGGTGCGGTTGACACCATCGGAGAGGGCAAGCAACGTTTCCGGTGCGTTCGTGGCCACAGGCCGCGCTCTCGCCCGTCTCAGGGGGGCACACATCGTGCTGGTGGATGATGTGATTACCACTGCGGCGACGATCAACGCGGCTGCCCAGGCTCTCGCCGATGGCGGCGCTCGCATCATCTCCTGTGTGACATTCGGACGGGCGCCTGAACCGGGTGACCGTGCCGTTTCTGACTACGACTTCATCCGGAACTGACACGAATGGCTATTCGCGTAGGCATCAACGGCTTCGGCCGCATCGGCCGCCAGGTGCTTCGCGCCGCCAAGCAGCAGGGCGTCGCTGACCTCGACTTCGTTGCCATCAACGACCTCACCGATACCGCCACGTTGGCGCACCTGTTCAAGTACGACTCGGTGCACGGGCGGTACGACGGTGACGTCAGTCATGATGCCGAGAGCATCACGATCGACGGCGATCGCATCCGCATTCTTGCCGAGCGTGACCCGGCCAAGCTGGGCTGGGGCGAAATGGGCGTCGACATTGTCCTCGAATCGACCGGCCGCTTCACCGTGGCCGCCGATGCCAAAAAGCACATGGACGCGGGCGCCAAGAAGGTCATCATCTCGGCACCGGCCACGAACGAAGACATCACGATCGTGATGGGCGTGAACAGCGACAAGTACGATCCGGCGTCGCATCACATCATCTCCAACGCGTCGTGCACGACCAACTGTCTCGTGCCGATGGTCAAGATCATCCGTGACAACTTCGGCTTCGTGCATGGATCGATGGTCACGATCCACAGCTACACGAACGATCAGTCCATCCTCGATCTCCCGCACAAGGACTTGCGGCGTGCCCGCGCGGCCGCGGTGTCGATGATCCCGACGACGACCGGTGCCGCGAAGGCTACGTCGCTCGTGATTCCGGAAGTAAAGGGCAAGATCGATGGTATCGCCGTGCGCGTGCCGACACCCGATGTGTCGCTCACCGACCTCACCTGCGTCGTCGAGCGCAAGGTCACGAAGGAAGAAGTCAATGCGGCGTTCAAGAGCGCTTCGGAGACCTCTCTCGTTGGCATTGTGGGCTACAGCGAGGTGCCGCTGGTCTCCATCGACTATGTCGGCGATCCGCATTCGTGCACTCTCGACGCGCTCAGCACGATCGTCATCGACGGCACGCTCGTGAAGATCTCCGGCTGGTACGACAACGAGTGGGGCTACTCGTCGCGCTGTGTCGACATGCTGCGCTTCGTCGGCGCTCGCCTCTAAGCGCTCCGGGCTTTAGCACGCGCTCGTTCGTTCAACCTGTTCGCGTGTTCGTTCACGAGCCCCGGTGCCTGCGTGCCGGGGCTCGTGCGTTGCTGGGCCGTTCGCTCGCGACATCACTTCCGTCGTAATTTCCCGCCATGACGACTCGCACCATTCGCGATCTCTCCGCTGCCGACCTTGCTGGCAAGCGCGCCCTCGTGCGCGTCGACTTCAACGTGCCGCTCGACGAGGCCGGTGCGGTCAGCGACGACACGCGTATCACAGCCGCGCTGCCCACGATTACGACGCTGCTCGATCAGGGCGCGAAGGTCGTGCTGCTGGCGCACTTCGGACGGCCGAAGGGAGCGCCCGAGGCCAAATATTCGTTGGCGCCGATTGCTGCTCGCTTGACGCGGTTGCTGCCGCGCCCCGTGCACTTCCTAGGCGAGACGGTCGGCGCCACTGCCGTGGCGGCCACGCATGCGCTTCCCAACGGGGAAGTGCTCTTGCTCGAGAACACGCGTTTCCTCGCCGGTGAAGAGCAGAACGATGACGCGCTCTCGCAGCAGCTTGCCGAGTTGGGTGATCTGTACGTGAACGACGCGTTCGGTGCGGCGCATCGCGCGCATGCCAGCACCGCCGGCGTGGCGAAATACTGCCGGCCGGCCGTCGCGGGATTGCTGATGGAAACCGAACTCGCGTATCTGGGCGGCGCGCTCGCGGCTCCCGCGCGTCCATTCGTGGCCATTCTCGGCGGATCCAAGATTTCGGGTAAGATCGACGTCGTGGAAGCCCTCCTGCCCAAGGTCGATCACCTGCTGATCGGCGGAGCGATGGCGTGTACCTTCTTTCGCGCGATGGGCTGCGAAACCGGCAACTCGCTGGTGGAGCCCGATCGACTCGAGATGGCGAAGGACCTGCTGGCACGCGCTGGACACAAGCTGGTGCTTCCGGTCGATGCCGTGATCGCGCCGTCGATGGACGCGGGAAGCGCCGCGCGCGTGGTCGGTCGCGAGTCTATTCCAGCCGGCGAGGCCATGTTCGACATCGGCCCGGCCAGCGTGGAGCAGTACCGCACCTTGATCGAGTCGGCGCGCACCGTGCTGTGGAACGGACCGATGGGCGTATTCGAAAAGCCACCGTTTGACGCAGGCACCTTCGCGGTGGCGCGGGCGATGGCGGTGGCCACCGATCATGGTGCCACCACGATCATCGGTGGCGGCGACTCCGCCGCGGCGGTGGCGGAGGCTGGACTCGAGTCGAAGATGTCGCATGTGTCGACCGGCGGCGGCGCCTCGCTTGAGTTCCTCGAAGGGAAGGAGCTTCCCGGCGTTTCCGCGCTCGATCGTCGCTGATCGTCGATCTGCGTTCCGTACTCACCACCTCACCGGTCACGTCCTGCCCATGCATCACAAGCCCGTCATCGCCGCCAACTGGAAGCTCAATCACGGCCCAACCGACGCGAAAGCGTTTCTCCAGCGCTTCCTCGCGCAGGCGCCGAAGATGAACGACCGCACGCTGATCTTCTTTCCATCGGCCCTCACGGTGACGACGGTCGCGGATGGATTGCGTGAACGACCGGACATCTGGGTCGGCGTGCAGAACGTGCACTCGGAAGCGCAGGGCGCGTTCACTGGTGAGAACTCGGTGCTCATGGCGCGCGACGTCGGCGCCCGTGTGGTGCTGGTCGGTCACTCCGAGCGTCGGCACGTGTTCGGCGAATCGGACGAGATGACGACGAAGAAGATGGCGTTGATCTGCCAGGCCCGTCTCGTGCCCATGCTCTGTGTCGGTGAAACGCTGGACGAGCGGGAGGCCGGGGCTACGGCGTCGGTGGTCGAGCGGCAGCTGACGGCTGGCCTGGCCGAGCTGGACGACAGTCAGGCGGCAGGAATCATGCTCGCCTATGAGCCCGTGTGGGCCATCGGCACGGGTCGTACCGCCACACCTGAGGACGCCAGCGCTATTCACAGCGTGCTCCGCGCCGCCCTCGGCAGCCGACTCGGAGAGAAGGCGGCGGCCGGCGTTCCAATTCTGTACGGCGGGTCGGTCAACCGCGGGAACGCGGCCACGTTGCTGGCGGCCCCCGACGTCGATGGGCTGCTCGTAGGCGGCGCATCGCTCGACGCCGACAGCTGGGCGAGCATCGTCCGCAGCTGAGTCCTGCCCGGTACCCCATCCAACCCGTCGCAACTGTTGGGTGGGGAAGGACTTGCCTCGACACATCCCCTCAGCCATGTTTGAAGACTGGCGCGGCTTTCGCGCACTCTGAACGCACTCGATTCCGGCTTCGTGATATGTACACGTTCCTGCTGACTCTGCTCATTCTCGACGCGATCATTCTCGCGATCGCCGTGCTCCTTCAGTCCGGTAAGGGCGGTGGGTTGGCGGCGAGCTTCGGCGGGGCCAGCTCGTCGTCTGACTCCGTGATCGGTACGCGTCAGGCGGGCAACCTGCTCACGAAGGCAAGCTGGTGGTGTGGCGGTGTGTTCCTCGGCCTCGCGTTCATCCTCCAGATCATGTCCTCGCGTGGCACAGCGCCCAAGTCGGTGCTCGACAAGCTGGCAACACCCACAGCGCCGTCGTCCGCCCCCGCCGGTGGCGCTGCTCCCGCCGCGCCGCTGACGCAACAGCCCGCCGCTCCGGCCGCGCCGACGGCACCCGCCAAGCAGCCGTAACCGACGCGTGAGCACGTTGCCTCCCAAGGGGTTCCTCCTCCTCGAGGACGGAACCCTTTTTCTCGGCCGACTCGTCGGACCGACTGCGCCGACTGTGGCGGAAGTCGTCTTCACAACCAATATGACCGGCTACCAGGAAGTCTTCACGGACCCCTCGTATCGCGGACAGACGGTCGTGCTCACGGCTCCGCAGATCGGCAATTACGGCGTGAATACCGAAGATCCCGAATCGGCGAAACCGCAGGTTGCTGGCGTCGTAGTTCGCGAGCTCTCACCGACCTACTCGAATTGGCGCGCCACCGGCGGTCTGCGCGAATGGCTCGAGGAGCATCAGGTGCCCGTGCTGACCGAGGTTGACACGCGACGCCTCACCAAGCATCTCCGCGCTGCCGGCGTCATGCGTGGCGTGATCGGGCTGGGTGAGACGCCCTCGCGTGAAGCGCTAGCGGTGCTTGAAGGCTGCCCGAGCATGGAAGGGCTCGATCTGGCGACCGTCGTGTCAACCCGTGAGGCGTACTCCTGGGGCAAGCCCGACGCGACGTATCACGTCGTGGCCTACGACTACGGGATCAAGCGGAATATCCTGCGCTTGTTTGAGGCGCATGATTGCCGCGTGACCGTCGTACCGTCGGACACGCCGGCAGACCGCGTGCTCGCGATGAACCCCGATGGGGTGTTCTTGTCCAACGGTCCCGGCGATCCGGACGCAGTGACCTATGCACCGGCCACCATTCGTGAGATCGCCGCGACCCAAACGCCGATGTTCGGCATTTGTCTCGGACATCAGCTGATCGGTTTGTCCTTCGGGGCGCGCACCGAGAAGATGCCGTTCGGACATCGGGGCGGAAACCAGCCGGTGAAGGATCTCGCGACAGGCAAGGTGCTGATCACGTCTCAGAACCATGGATTCGCTGTGGTCGGGTCGATCGAGGGGGTCGAGGGAGCGCCGGACCTTGCCATCACGCACATCAACCTCAACGATGGCACTGTCGAAGGGTTGCGTCATCGGACGCTACCGATCTTTGCGGTGCAGTACCATCCGGAGGCGGCGCCGGGACCACACGACGCGGTCCCATTGTTCGATCGGTTTCTCGAGGCCCTGAGAAATCGTCGGCAGTGAAGTGACCCAAACGCTTGACTGATAAGCACTAAGGTCCTACGTTCGCTTCCTTCGCTCGATCTTCGATGCGTGCCGGCTGCTCCCGAAACTGGGACGGCACGTCGACCCCTTGGTAGAGTCCATGACGAAAGCCGATCTGGTTGAGAACGTCACGGCGCGTATCGCGCGGACGGCCGGACCGACCATCTCTAAGAAGGATTGTGCGCGGGTGGTTGACGCGTTTCTTGATGCGATCAAGGAAGCCCTTCAAGAGCAGAAAAATATAGAAGTGCGTGGTTTCGGCACGTTCAAGATCAGGCAGCGCAAGACGCGGATGGCGCGCAACCCACGCACCGGCTCGCCGGTCGAGGTGTCAGCGCGTCCTGTCCCCGTGTTCAAGCCGAGCAAGGAACTGCGCGCCATGGTGGCCGGCGTGGACGAGAGCATGCTTGAGGACGAGGAAGGCGACGAGATGCACGAGGCGTAGTGCGGCCCTCGCGCTTGAGTTGCATCGTCTGGCAACGCCCCGCCGCGCGTTTCGCGAGCGGGGCGTCAGTGTATTGTGTCACTGACGGAACCGAACGCGGTACCGAAGGCTATCTTGTACACGACATGAGCATTCCCGTCCTTCTCTTCGCGTCGTACGCCGACGCCTTTGGCGCCCGCCGCCTCGAGGTACCTCTCGAGGCACCGTGTCAGGTGGCCGACCTCGTGCGTGTCATCCGCACCATGCCCGGCGGCGATCGTCTGCCGGCGGCGCCACTCGTTGCGGTGAATCGCACCTGGGTCCGCGAGGACGTCGCCGTGCAGGTCGGCGATGAGATCGCGCTGATTCCTCCGGTGGCGGGCGGATGACCATGGTCGAGAGCGGCGTCTTGCATGTGGCGATCGTGGCGGCGCCGATCGACGTGGGGGCGCTCCTGTCCCGTGCGCAGGCCCCAGGCGTTGGCGCCGTGTCGCTGTTCCTGGGTACGGTGCGCGACCTGAACGACGGGCGCCCGGTGAGCGGGATGGACTATGAGGCGTACGTGCCGATGGCCGAGTCCGAGCTGAGGGCGATCGCGGAGGAAACGTGTGCGCGTAGCGCGGGGTTGCGGCTCGTGGTCGAACACCGAGTGGGCGCACTCGAGATCGGCGAGGCCAGCGTTGCCATCGTCGCGGCGCACGCACACCGCGCGCAGGCGATGGACGCGGCCCGCGAGGTCATCGAGTCGCTGAAGCAGCGCGTGCCGATCTGGAAACGCGAGCACTATCTCAGCGGCGATCGTGAGTGGATCGATCCCACGAAGGTCCAGTCATGACGGCGCCGGTAAAGGGCGAGTCGCACGATCAGTTCGGTCGGAAGATCGAGTATCTGCGCATCTCCGTGACGGATCGCTGCAACTTCCGCTGCCAGTATTGCATGCCACTGGAAGGGCTCCCGTGGCTGCCGAAGGCAGAGATCCTGCGCTACGAGGAGATCGCCGAGGTGGTGCGACAGCTGGCGCCTATGGGGCTGCGACGGCTTCGCATTACCGGCGGCGAACCCACGATCCGACCGCAACTTGGCGACCTGGTGCGCATGTTGCGCGACATCCCCGGGATCGAGGATATCGCGCTCTCCACCAACGGCGTAAAGCTGCCGACCATGGCCGCTGAATTGGCCGCTGCCGGTCTCGATCGCGTGAACATCAGTGCGGACTCGCTGCGCCCCGATCGCGTGGTCAAGATCGCGCGTCGGGATTTGCATTTCGATCTCGTGGTCTCCGCGCGCGCGGCGCAGGCCGCCGGACTGGGCCCCATCAAGATCAACGTGGTCGTCATGCGCGGGATCAATGACGACGAAATCGCCGACTTCGCAGCGCTGACCCGGGACAATCCTTGGCACGTGCGGTTTATCGAACTCATGCCCGTGGGTGAGTTGCGCGAGCTGACGTTTGATCACGTCGTGCCTACGGATGAAGTTCTGGCCCGCATCCGTGCGGTCGATGCGCTGCTGCCCGATGACGGTCCGGCGCGCGGCAACGGGCCGGCCGTGTACTACCGGTATCCTGACGCGGCTGGCACGGTCGGCGTCATCACCCCGATGACGCACACCTACTGCGAGCGGTGCAACCGCGTACGCCTCACGGCCGACGGGCGACTGCGCACGTGTCTCTTCGGAGATCACGAGGTCTTACTGCGTGATGCGATCAGGAACGGCACGCCGCTCGGACCGTTATTCTTGCAGGCGCTGGCCGAGAAACCAAAGGCGCATGAACTGTTGCAGATGCGCGTCGGTGGACTCAAGGCGCTCAGTCAGGTCGGCGGCTGACTGCTCGGTGCACGATCTCGAGACGGGCGCAGCTGTTCGTGTTGCTCGCGTTGGTGCAGCCCTCTATGTTGCGATCGCTGTCCTCTTCGCAGCGACGATGTGCGACTAACCGTCTAACCGCGATTTAGCCCGCGCGTCGCCCTCCGCATTCTTTCACTTCGCTCGGACACCCGTTCGGAGAACCGGCACAACATGGTCAATAAGATCACGGTCGTTGGCGCGGGCAATGTCGGCGCCACGACGGCGCAGCGCATCGCCGAGAAGTCGCTCGGACGCACGGTGGTGATGGTCGACGTCGTCGACGGCATCCCGCAAGGCAAAGGCCTCGACCAGTGGGAGTCGGCGCCGGTCGAAGGCTTCGACACGCGCGTCATCGGCACGAACGGCTACGAAGAAACGGCCGGTTCGGACATCGTCGTCATCACGGCGGGCATCGCCCGGAAGCCGGGCATGTCGCGTGACGACCTGCTGAACACGAACGCGGGCATTGTGAAGTCGGTGTCGGAGCAGATCAAGGCCACGTCGCCGAATGCGATCGTGATCGTGGTCTCGAACCCGCTCGACGTGATGTGCTACGTCGCGAAGCAGGTGACAGGCTTCCCGCGCGAGCGCGTAATCGGCATGGCCGGCGTACTCGACACCGCGCGCTACCGTTCGTTCATCGCCGAAGCGCTCGATGTATCGGTGCGCGATATTCAGGCCATGGTGTTGGGTGGACATGGCGACACGATGGTGCCGCTGATTTCCTACACCACGATTAGTGGCATCCCGGTCACACAGCTGATGCCGCGCGAGCAGCTCGACGCCATCGTGCAGCGTGCGCGCGACGGCGGCGCCGAGATCGTGAAGTATCTGAAGACCGGTTCGGCGTACTATGCGCCGTCGTCGGGTGCGGTGGAGATGGTCGAAGCGATCGTGCATGATCGCAAGCGCATCCTGCCGTGTGCCGCGTGGCTCGAAGGCGAGTACGGGCTGTCGGGACTGTTCCTCGGCGTGCCCTGCAAGCTCGGTCGCAACGGTCTCGAGCAGATCCTCGAAATCGACCTCACTGACGACGAGCGCGCCGCGCTCGAACGCTCCGCACAGGCTGTGCGCGAGCCGATGTCCGTGATTTCCCTCTGATTCTGACGGGACCGGCGCGATCACTACGGTGAGCGCGCCGGTTTCTTCTTCTGACCCCGCCTATGTACGTTCTCTCGCGTTTCTGGCAAAGCACGATCGGCAAGAAGATCGTGATGGCGGTGACCGGGATCATCGGGATCCTGTTCGTCATCGGCCACATGTCCGGCAATCTGCTCATGTTCAAGGGGCAGGAGGCCATGTATCACTATGCGCTCCTGCTGCGCACGAGCATGCCGCTGCTGTACGCGGTTCGCGCCGCTCTGATCGCCGCGGTCGTGCTACATGCGGTGGCGGCCTATCAGCTTACCATGATGTCGCGCAAGGCGCGTCCACAGGGGTACGCCGAGCGCCGCCCGCAGGTCACCACCTTCGCCGCACGCACTATCCGCTGGGGCGGTGTGCTGTTGCTGGTCTTCATCGTCGCGCATCTGCTCCAGCTCACGCTTGGAACGATCCACCCGGACTTCACGCATCTCGATCCGTACAACAACGTGCGCATTCTGCTGTCGAATCCGCTGATGGCCGCGTTCTACGTGCTGGCGATGGCCGCCCTTGGCTTGCACTTGTATCACGGCAGCTGGGCCGTGGTACGCACCTTGGGGGTGGCTCGCCCGTCGGAAAATCCGCTCAAGCGACGCGTGGCGCTGGCGATCGCCATCATCGTCGCCGCTGGTTTCATGATCATTCCGATTGCCGCCGTGCTCGGCAAATTTGCGCCCGCACCACCGCTTGCCGAATCGTCGGCGGCGACTGCGCTGGCGACGCCCGCTGCGGAGGCCCACTGATATGCTCGACCTGAACGCGAAAATTCCGAGCGGTCCCCTTCAGGAAAAGTGGGATCAGCATCGTTTCTCGATGAAGTTGGTGAACCCGGCGAACAAGCGTCGTCATAGCGTCATCGTGGTTGGGGCTGGTCTGGCTGGTGCGTCGGCCGCCGCCTCGATGTCGGAGATGGGATACCACGTGTCGTGCTTCGTCTACCACGACACGCCACGACGCGCACACTCGATTGCCGCGCAGGGCGGCATCAACGCCGCGAAGAATTATCAGAATGACGGCGACTCCATCCGCCGGTTGTTCTACGACACGATCAAGGGCGGCGACTTCCGCGCCCGTGAAGCCAACGTGTATCGCCTCGCGCAGCTGTCGGTGAACATCATCGATCAGTGCGTCGCGCAGGGGGTGCCGTTCGCCCGTGAGTACGGCGGTCTGTTGGCGAACCGCTCCTTCGGCGGCGCCCAGGTCTCGCGTACGTTCTACGCTCGTGGGCAAACCGGACAGCAGCTACTCCTCGGCGCGTATTCGGCGCTCGAGCGTCAGGTGGCGCTCAAGGGCGTGCAGATGCACACGTTCGAGGAAATGCTTGATGTGGTGGTCGTCGACGGGCACGCGCGTGGCATTGTGACGCGCAACCTGCTCACCGGCAAGATTACGTCGCATGCGGCTGATGCCGTGGTGCTCGCCACGGGCGGGTACGGGAACGTGTTTTACCTCAGCACGAACGCCATGCTGTCGAACACGACGGCCACCTGGCGAGCGTACAAGAAGGGCGCCGCATTCGCGAATCCGTGCTACACGCAGATTCATCCCACGTGCATCCCAGTCAGCGGCGATCACCAGTCGAAGCTGACCCTCATGTCGGAATCGCTCCGGAACGACGGCCGCGTCTGGGTGCCGATCAAGCGTGGTGACAACCGGGCGCCAGCGGCGATTCCAGAAGCGGAGCGCGATTACTTCCTCGAGCGCAAATATCCGAGCTTCGGGAATCTGGCGCCGCGAGATATCTCGTCGCGTGCGGCCAAGGAAGCCTGCGACGACGGCCGCGGCGTGGGTCCCGGCGGACTCGGTGTGTATCTCGACTTCGCCGACGCCATCGAACGCCTCGGCAAGGACACGATCGCCGAGCGGTACGGCAATCTGTTCGACATGTACCAGCGCATCACGGACGAAAATCCGTACGAGCGTCCAATGCGGATCTACCCCGCCGTGCACTATACCATGGGCGGATTGTGGGTGGACTACAACCTGATGAGCACCATCCCGGGCCTGCATGTCGCCGGCGAAGCGAACTTCTCCGATCACGGTGCCAATCGTCTCGGGGCGTCGGCCCTGATGCAGGGATTGGCCGACGGCTACTTCGTGCTGCCGTACACGATCGGTGACTACATCGCCAGCACGAAGCTCGCGAAGGTCGACAACACGCACGCCGAGTTCAAGGCGGCGGAAGAGTCGGTGCGCGCGCAGACGAAGCGCTTCCTCGACATCAAGGGCAAGCGCTCAGTCGACTCCTTCCATAAGGAGCTCGGCAAGATCATGTGGGAGTACTGCGGCATGGCTCGCACCAAAGAGGGCCTCACCAAGGCGCTCGAGCTCATCCCGGCGCTCAAGGCGGAGTTCTGGAGCAACCTGAACGTGCCAGGCAGTGGCGATAACCTGAATCAGGCGCTCGAGAACGCTGGACGCGTCTCCGACTTCATCGAGCTCGGTGAGTTGATGTGCCGCGATGCGCTGGCCCGCGAAGAATCATGCGGTGGCCATTTCCGCGTGGAATATCAGGACGCCGGCGAAGCGAAACGCAATGACGACGATTACGCGTATGTCGCGGCGTGGGAGTTTGCCGGCGAAGGCAACGCGCCGATTCTCAACAAGGAACCATTGGTGTACGAGAACGTGCACCTCTCCACCCGGAGCTACAAGTAATGAAGCTCACACTGAACGTCTGGCGTCAGCCGGCCTCGCAGGCTCCGGGCAAGCTCGAGACGTACACGCTCGATGGTGTCAGCGCGGACATGTCGTTCCTCGAGATGTTCGATCTGCTCAACGAGCAGTTGACGGCCGAGGGCAAGGTGCCGGTCGCTTTCGCGCATGATTGCCGCGAAGGCATTTGCGGATCGTGCTCGATGATGATCAACGGGCAGGCGCATGGGCCGTGGGCCGGTGCGGCCACCTGTCAGTTGCACATGCGTGCCTTCAAGGACGGTGACATCATCACGGTTGAGCCGTGGCGCGCGTCGGCGTTTCCGATCGTGAAGGATCTGGTGGTGAATCGCGGATCGTTCGACCGCATCATCCAGGCGGGCGGATACGTCTCGGTGAATACCGGTGGGGCGCGGGATGCCAACTCGATCCTGATCGGCAAGGACATCGTCGAAGAGGCGATGGACGCCGCGGCCTGCATCGGCTGCGGAGCTTGCGTGGCGGCGTGCCCGAACGCGTCGGCGTCGCTGTTCACCGGTGCCAAGATCACGCACCTCGGGATGCTGCCGCAGGGTCAGCCTGAGCGTGATACGCGCGCGCTGGCGATGGTCGAGCAGATGGACATCGAGGGCTTCGGACACTGCACGCTGGTCGGTGAATGCCAGGAAGCGTGCCCGAAGGAAATCAGCATCGATGTGATCAAGAAGATGAATCGCGACTATTTGGTCGCGAGCGCCAAGCGGCAGGAGCCCAAGGCCGTCACGGCCAGCTGACCGAATTGGGGTGTTGCCAACGGGCGGATCGGGGGCGCGTTGCTCGCCAAACCCCCCCCCGATTTTTGTCGTATGTTGGAGTATGCGCGTACGCACTGCTCTCCGCTTGTTCGGCCTGCTTGTCGCCGCCCCGGTCACGCTGGCGTGCACGGAACGCGTGCCGACGCTCCACGCCGGTAATGCCGAGCGTGGTCTGGCACTCATGACCGCGTTTCGTGATTCCTTGCCGGCGAACAGCGGCAACGCGCTTCGCTGTGTCAGTTGTCACCTCGACAACGGTACGCGGCCTACGGCTATGTCATGGCTGGGAACCGCCGCGCGGTATCCGCGCTATCGCTCGCGTCCCGGCTACGAAGAGACCTTGGCGCGTCGGGTGAATGAGTGCATCGCCCGGAGTCTTGCGGGTCGCATGCTGCCGGAGGACGGTCAGGAGATGCGCGATATCCTGGCGTACTTCGAGACGATGCGAGCGTCGCCGCGTCCGGCGCCGGTCGACTCCGTGAAGCTGGTCGGCGCGGTGGCGCTCGGCGAAGTCGGCTATGCGGGGCAGTGTGCCCGCTGCCACGGCGCGAACGGGGCAGGCATAGCGGCCATGGCGGCGCCGGCGGTGTGGGGCAGTGACAGCTACGCGATCGGAGCCGGCATGGCGCGGCAGTACACCCTGGCCACCTTCGTCCGCCACAACATGCCGTTTGACCATGCGGATACGCTCACGGCGCAAGAGGCGGCGGACATTGCTGCGTATGTCCTCACGCATCCTCGCCAGGATCATCCTGGGAAGGAGCGCGACTGGCCGAAGGGGGATCCCCCGGTCGACGTGGCCTACACGACGACGGCTTCGGCCGCCGCGGGCAAACCGCTGCCGGCCGAACGCCCGCTGTTGCCGCGTCGTGTTTCTCCGGATTCGAGTAATCGATAACGTCGGGAACGGAACGATGGTCCGCGTAGTCGGCGGCGGTCATCGCCGTTTGGTCCAGATCAGAATCGTTCCGCATCCTGTCGATGAGGACAGGTCAAACTCCGGTGGAATACCCACTGGCGATGCGTAGACTTCGATAGCCAGTATCGATTCAGGCGGCACCGCAGCGTCCAGATCCGCGAACGTTCGAGATTTCCCCGCGGTGGGGACCACAGCCTCGACGACGAACGGCGATCCATCGACGAAATAGTTTGGAATGCAACGGCCGGCCTTGAATCCGCGAATGAACGGCATACTTCGACCCCTGATAGTACCGCCAAGCGTCACCCCTCTGGCTTGAGAGAGTAACGAGCCAAGCTCGATCCCTCCCAGTTGTTCGATGACATCCGGACCGAGAATGACGCCGAATCCGGCGCGTCGGCGCTCATCAAACCCTTCTGGCAGCGTTGAGCCGAATTGACCGACAATGCGTTTCGTCGTCAGCGCGACGGCAGCTCGCGGCATCGCGACAGTGACAATCGTGTCACGCACAACGTCGAGCAGCTGTATATGTGCCTCGTATCCTACTTTGAGAACGGTTATTGATTGCGTGCCCGCGGTGCTCATGAGCGTAGCGCGCCCCGTGGCATTCGACCGCGTTTTCTCTTGCGTGCCACTCGACGAGACGTCGGCATTCTCAATAGGCACCCCCGTGTTCGCCATCACTGAGAAGGTCAGCCGATGCTGCCCCTTCCGCACGTGGAGTGGGAGGTGACGAAACGCAAGATCAGAGAGGCTTATCTCGACCGGCGACGATGAACCCGACGACGTGGAGGCCTCAACTCGAATTGGTTGTCCAAGCGGTACGTCACACGCCACAAAGGTGGCGCCGGTGTGAAGCGCGAGTGAAGTCGTGCGCGGAACTCGCACCAGCTTCGACTGAACGATCTCCATCTCCGTCCATGAAAGGTTTACGGATCCGGAATCCAATCTCGTGTCATCGCCCAGCGAAACCCGGCCTATCAAAAGCCCCGACCCATCTCTCAGTGCTGCTCCGCACATCGCCGCATAGAGTGATCGCACACCGGGTGTCGCGAGCACCGTCGTCACTTCGCCGGTTTCCGGTACGTCGATGAACGAGGGGGGGAGTGCAACGTCGAGCGAATCGAGCGCCGCATGCAGCACGCTGATGGCGTGACGGCCCGCGGGCACGTTGTGAAACGTGAAGCGTCCGAGGCTGTCTGCATCGGCCCAACGCTGCAGGCCAGGCATCGTGACGATGGCCGAGCCAAGGGGACGCACGACACCGGACAGCGAGTCCAGTACCACGCCGGATACTCGGCTTTGCGCAGGCAGCGGAGTGAGCGGCGATAATAGAACGATGAGTAGCGTGCTGATCAGCGCGAACGAAGAACTCATAATCCAAACAATACTGGCCGTCTGCTCCGAGCACCACAATATTTCCACCGGTAAGATCAACGCCTCTTTACAGTTGAAGCCGATTGACGACGGCGTGCACGTCCGACGACGCCTCTTGGGTTGCAACGCGCGCCCCCTCACGATCACCTCGCCATGTCTTCCCATCCGTCTCGACGCCGCTTCCTGACCCGTCTTTCCGCGTTCGGCGCAGCACTGGGCTTGCTGTCGCCACGGCTCGCCGACGCTTCCGAGGCCGGGGCACGGTCTGCTGGGGACGATCCGTGGATCGCACGTCTCAAGGGCAAGAACCGCGTAGTGTTCCACTCGCATCTCGCCAGTGACGGCATCGCCCTGCGGTGGGCGCAGACCTATCTCGATACGCAGAAGAGCGCCTATGGCCTCACCGATGCCGACAGCAGCGTCGTGGTGGGCTTGAACGGCCGTGCGATCGGTCTGTTGTTCAACGACGCGATCTGGGGGAAGTATCCGATCGGCGAGACGCTGCAGATGCCGGGCTCACGCAACGCCAACGCCGCGCTGGTGGCTCAGCTCGTCTCGCGTGGCGTGATCATTCTGGCGTGCAATAACTCAATCCGCGCGGCGGGGCAGCGCTTCTTGCCCGAAGCCCAGCGGGGGGACGCGGCGTTGCGCACGGCCTTCTCCGACGAGGCCCGGGCGAATCTCCTGCCCGGCGTCGACGTGGTGCCGGCGATGATCGTCACGCTCCAGCAGGCCCAGGACCGCGGCTGCCGATACATCTACGGCGGCGGCTGAGTCAGCCGCCGCCGTCCAGAATCAGATGCGGGGCAGCGTGACGCCGTGCTGTCCCTGATACTTGCCCTTCTTGTCCCCGTATGACACCTCGGGCGGCTCGTCCCCCGTGAAGAAGACGACCTGCGCGATGCCCTCATTGGCGTAGATCTTGGCCGGGAGCGGGGTCGTATTCGAGATCTCGAGGGTCACATAGCCTTCCCACTCGGGCTCGAAGGGCGTGACGTTCGTGATGATGCCGCACCGGGCATACGTGCTCTTGCCCACCGTAAGGGTCAGCACGTTGCGCGGGATACGGAAGTACTCCACGCTGCGCGCCAGTGCGAACGAGTTCGGCGGCACGATGCAGACGTCACCTTCGAACTCCACGAAGCTCTTCGGGTCGAACGCCTTGGGGTCGACGATCGAGCTCAGCACGTTCGTGAAGATCTTGAACTCCCGGGCGACGCGCATGTCGTACCCGTAGGAGCTGACGCCGTAGGAGATCACGCCTTCACGGACCTGGCGATCCTCGAACGGTTCGATCATGGCGTGCTCACGCGCCATTTGCGTGATCCAGCGGTCAGAGCAGAGCCCCATGAGGCGGAAGGGAAGAGGGTAACCCGTGCGGGATAGGACCGGCCGGTCCGCTCCGTGGCGCACGATCGGGGCGAAACATACTCGAATCGCCGGCAGAGAATACGGCCGCTCCGCGCGACAGGCCAACGAGCGTTCGCCGGTTACTCGGTCCAAGTCGGGGAGCGGCTTGCAGTTGAGCGCGGGCGGTCCTTCTGGTAGCTTCCGAATGCTAGATTGTGAATTCTTTCACGAGCAAAGGGCGCGCCTCGGCGCGACCATCCGTTCGCACCTGCGATGCTACGAAATTATCTCCCGGTTCTGCTCCTGTTGGGCTTCGTGATCATCAACGCGGTGCTGATTCTCGGCATCGCGCATCTCACGGTGCGACCACAACCCACTGCCGTGAAGTCGCAGCCGTACGAGTCGGGCATGAGCCCCCTCGGTGACGCGCGCGAACGCTTTTCCGTCAAGTTCTACCTCGTGGCCATGCTCTTCATCGTCTTCGATATCGAGACGGTGTTCATGATTCCATGGGGCGTCTACTATCGGCAGCTCTCGTGCAAGGTCCCGATGATTGCCGGGGCGTGCCCGGCCGGGCAGCTGTCGTTCTTTGGCCTCGGTGAGATGCTCGTGTTCGCGGCCATTCTCGTCGTCGGTTTCGTCTATGTCTGGAAGAAGGGAGCGCTCACGTGGGATTGATCTCCCCCGCCGATAGCCGCCTCGTACAGGTCGATCCCGGCGCGCAGGACGGCTGGATCACGACCCGACTCGATTTCCTGGTGAATTGGGCGCGCGCCGGCTCCTTGTGGCCGATGCCGTTCGGCACCGCCTGCTGCGCCATCGAGTTCATGGCGACGGCCGCGAGCCGTTTCGACCTCGCGCGGTTCGGTATGGAACGACTCAGCTACTCGCCGCGCCAGGCCGATGTGCTGCTGTGTGCCGGTCGTGTGCCGCTCAAGCTCGCGCCCGTCATTCGGCGCATCTATCAGCAGATGCCGCAGCCCAAGTGGGTCATCTCGATGGGCGCCTGCGCGTCCACGGGCGGCATGTTCGACAACTATGCCGTGGTGCAGGGCATCGACACGATCATTCCGGTCGACGTGTACGTGCCGGGCTGCCCGCCACGTCCTGAAGCGCTGATCTACGGCATCATGATGCTGCAGAAGAAGGTGATGCAGGAGCGCCTCAAGGACACGACGCGCCACGTGGAGATCGTCCCCGACACCGAGAGCCAGCTCTACATTCCGCCGTCGCGCATCGATGAGCTCTCGGAGCCGTTTGGCAACTCGGTGCATCAGACCCGGTCGGCGCCGTGACCGCGCCGATCGTACCCGTGGTCGACAGCAGTACGCCAGCGGTCACGCTGCAGTCCGCGATCGCGTCCGACGCCAACGGCTCGCCGATCACGCCCACGCGCATCGCGCATCGCGGCGGTCCCGTGAATCCGACCGCCGCCGCGCTGGTCGCGCGGTTCGGCGCTGCGATCGTGCGTACCGAGGTCACGTGGGGTGAGACCACGGTGTTCGTCACCAACGAGGCGCTGCACGGCATCGTGCGCTGGCTGCACGACGAGCCGAGTGAGCGCTACGATTATCTCGTCGACGTCACGGCCGTCGAGTATCGCGATGCCGATCGTCCGATCGAAGTGGTGTGGCATCTGCGCGCGCTGGCCCATCGCCGCTTCCTGCGGCTCAAGGTCGAACTCCCGAAGCGCGTCACGTTGTCCGTCGCGTCGATCATGGACATCTACAGCGGCGCCGATTGGCTCGAGCGCGAGTGCTATGACATGTTCGGCATCCGTTTCGAGGGGCATCCGGATCTGCGACGCCTGCTGCTCTGGGAGACGTACAAGGAAGGCTATCCACTCCGGAAGGACTTCCCGCTACGCGGCCGGTTCAGCCGCGCCGAACAGCTCAAGCAGGCGCTCGCCGCCGATCCGGAAGCGCGCTATTCCATGGAAGAGCTGTCCATCGCTGATGCGTTCGATTCGCTGCCGGAAGACATGAAACGCCGTCTCGCCGAACGTGCCGAACGACACGATGTGAACGACGTGACCGCTGTCGGCGATGAGGTGGGCGAATGAGCTCACGTCGCACGATTGAATTCGCCCTCGGCACGAGCGGACTGGACGCGCAGGGCATGCCGCTGCGCGCGCCGCTCGTCGCACAGGGTGGCCAGGCGGTCGCGCTCGACACACCGGTGATGGTGCCTGAGCCCGAGATGGACTCCGATCACATGCTGATCAACATCGGACCGCAACACCCGGCGACCCACGGCGTGTTGCGTCTGGTGCTCGAGCTCGATGGCGAAACGGTGGTGCGCTGCATTCCGCACATCGGCTATTTGCATTGCGGCTTCGAAAAGATCGGCGAGTACCGCCAGTACAATCAGATCATCCCATGGACCGATCGCGAAGACTACCTCAACTCGCCGGGTAACAACGTCGCGTTCGTACTCGGCGCCGAGCGACTGTTCGGCGTGGGCATGACCGACCGTTGCAAAGTGCTTCGCGTCATCCTTATGGAGCTGTCGCGCATCATCTCGCACTTGGTGTGGTTGGGTACGACGTCGGTGGACCTTGGCGCGTTCACGCCGTTCCTGTGGCTGTACCAGGAACGCGAGAACGTGTACAACCTGCTCGAGGGGTGGGTCGGTGCGCGCCTCACCACCACCGCGACACGCGTTGGTGGGATGGCAGCCGACATTCCCGACGGCTGGCTCGACGGGCTGCGCGCATTCCTCCGCGGCTTCCCGAAGACGCTGGAGGAATCGGTGCGCATGCTCGAGACCAACGCCATCTGGGCCGGTCGGACGGTTGGATTGGGGGCGATGAGTGCGCAGGAAGCGGTGAACGCCGGACTCTCCGGCCCGATGCTTCGCGCGTCGGGCGTGGCCTACGATGTCCGCAAGGACTTTCCGTATCTCGACTACGAGACCTACGACTTCGACGTCGTGGTGGGGACCGCCGGAGACGTGTACGATCGCTTCCTCGTGCGCGTGGAAGAGATGCGACAGAGTGTGCGCATTCTCGAGCAGGCGCTGCAGCGGTTGCCCGACGGCCCGGTGAATATCAACGATCCGCGTCTGATTCTGCCGCCGAAGCACAAGGCGACGAGTGAGATGGAATCGATGATCCATCACTTCAAGCTCGTCATGGAAGGCCCGCGTCCGCCGGCCGGCGAATGCTACGTGCCGGTAGAAAGTCCGAAGGGTGAGAAGGGCTACTACATGGTCAGTGACGGCACGTCGAAGCCCGTGCGTTGGCGCATCCGTCCGCCCTCGTTCGTGAACCTGTCGGCTATTCCAAAGATGGTGGAAGGACATTTGCTGTCGGACGTGATCGCGATCAACGCCAGCATCGACATCGTGATGGGAGAGATCGACCGGTGAGTCATGGCCCTTCAGCCAGCGGCGGCGCGCTCGTCGCGGCCCCGCCGCACGGCACGCACCACGAGGAACCGCATGCGCCGGTCTTCGTCGGCGAGACGCGTGTCGAACTCGATCGCATTTTGTCGCGATATCCCACCAAACAGGCGGCGTTGCTGCCGGCCTTGTGGATGCTACAGGACGCCCGCGGCTGGGTGAGTGAGGGTGGGATCGAAGAAGTCGCCGCCGCGCTCGACATTACACCGGCGTACGTGAAGGGCGTCGTGAGTTTCTACACGATGTACCACCAACATCCGGTCGGTCGCCACTTCATCCAGGTGTGCACCACGACGCCGTGCAACGTGTGCGGGGCGGAAGACGTCGTGAGTTCGCTGCTCGAGCACACGGGATGTGGCGACCTCGGACTCACGAGCGCCGATGGCCGCTTCACCGTGATCGAGGTCGAGTGCCTTGGCGCCTGCGGCTTCGCCACGCCGATCATGATCAACAACGATTTTGTGGAGTCGGTGACACCGGAGTCGGTGCCGCGGATTCTATCGGAGCTGAAGTAATGGGGTACCCGCATCCGTCGCATGCACGTGAGACGCCGATCCTGTCGAAGTACTTCGGCGATCCCGAGGCGCGTACCCTCGCAGGGTGGCGCTCGCGCGGTGGTTACGAAGCGCTCGAAAAGGCGTTGAATAGCGATCCGCAGGAGTTGCAGACCGTCGTCAAGGACTCTGGCTTGCGCGGACGTGGGGGTGCCGGCTTTCCGACGGGCATGAAGTGGTCGTTCATGAAACCCGACGGCAAGACGCATTACCTCTGCTGCAATGCCGACGAGTCGGAGCCGGGCACGTTCAAGGATCGTGAGATCATGCGCTGGACACCGCACGGACTCGTGGAGGGCGTCGCGCTGGCCGCGCATGCGATCTACGCGCAAACGGCGTACATCTACATCCGCGGTGAGTTCACCGAGCCCTACGCCCGTGTGTGCGCGGCCGTCGAAGAAGCGTACGCCGCCGGCATTCTCGGGCCGAACGCGATGGGCTCGGGCAAGCACGTCGATGTGCACGTGCATCGTGGCGCCGGCGCATACATCTGCGGCGAAGAAACGGCGCTTATGAACTCGCTGGAGGGGCGCCGCGGCAATCCGCGTATCAAGCCGCCGTTTCCCGCTGTCGCCGGACTCTTCGGCAAGCCGACGACGATCAACAACGTCGAGACGCTTGCCACGGTCCCGTACATCATCAAGAACGGCGCCGAGTGGTACAAGCAGTTCGGTCGTCCGGACAATCCCAAGAGCATTGGCACGAAGCTGTTCTCCGTGTGCGGTAACATCAGCCGTCCGGGCAACTACGAAGTCGCGCTGGGATTTCCGTTCAAGGATTTCCTGTATGACCTGTGTGGTGGTCCGCTCGAAGGTCGCGAGATCAAGGCGGTGATTCCCGGCGGCTCCTCGGTCCCCATCCTCACGCGCGAGGAGGCCGAAGGGGCGATCATGGATTACGAAGGTATGGTCGCGGCGGGAACCATGCTCGGATCCGGCGGCGTGATCGTGTTCGACGATCGCCAGGACATGGTGCGCCAGATCGCGCGCCTTACGCGCTTCTACGCGCACGAGAGCTGCGCCCAGTGCACACAGTGCCGCGAAGGCACCGCGTGGATCACGCGGATCATGGAACGTATCCGCGATGGGCAGGGCACGGCCGAGGATCTCGACACGCTCGTCGCTATTTCCGATGGCATGAGTGGCAAGACCATTTGCGTGCTCAGCGATTCCTGCGCGACGCCGGTAATGTCCGGACTCAAGAAGTTCCGACACGAATTCGAGGCGAAGATCGCTGCGAACAAGTCGGTAGTCACCGTACCGGGGGCGTTCCGCGCCTCCGCCGCGTGAGGAGCTGATGGCTGATGTGAAGATGGTGTCGCTTACGATCGAGGGCCGTCCGGTCACCGTACCGGATGGCATCTCGATTCTTGAAGCGGCCAAAACCGCCGGTGTGCTGATTCCGCACTACTGCTACCACCCGGGACTGCCGGTGGCTGGCGTGTGCCGGATGTGCCTCGTTGAAGTCGAGAAGTTTCCGAAACTCGCGCCGGCGTGCGCCACCTCGGTCGGGGAGGGGCAAGTGGTGCACGTGCACTCTCCCAAGGCGCTCGAGGCGCGCAAGGGCGTGCTCGAGTTCCTGCTCATCAATCATCCGCTCGACTGCCCGATCTGTGATCAGGCCGGCGAATGCGAGCTGCAGGACTACACCTTCGCAGAAGGGCGCGCCGACTCGCGGTACCGCGAGCCGAAGCGCTTCAACCCGGTGGAGGATTTCGGCGGCGATGTGCTGTATGTGCAGAACCGTTGCATTCTGTGCACGCGCTGCGTGCGCTTCATGTCGGACGTCGCGCAGGATCCGGTGTTGAATGTGTCGGAGCGCGGTGATCGTGCATTCATCGGCAAGGCCGAAGGGCACGACCTCACGAATCCATGGGCTGGGAACGTGGTTGATCTCTGCCCGGTAGGCGCGCTGCTTTCGAAGGACTTCCTGAATCGCGCGCGGGCGTGGGAGCTTGATCGCGCACCGACCGTGTGCACGGGATGCAGCCAGGGCTGCAACGCCGTTGCAGAGACGCGCGACAACGTGGTGGTACGCCTCAAGCCGCGCGCCAACGATCAGGTGAACCAGTACTACATGTGCGAAGTCGGCCGTCAGGGGTATCGCGAGTTCAATCGCCGGGATCGCGCCGATCAGCCGCTCGTACGTCGCGGGAACGCGCTGGCGATCGCCGAGTGGGATGACGCGATCGGGAGCGCGGCGCGCGCGCTGGCCGGACGTCGAGTCGTCGTGTTGGCGTCTGCCAATCTCTCGAACGAAGCGCTGTTTCTCTTGGAGCGCACGCTCGCCGCCATTCATGGTGCGGGGGTGTTCCGCCTCGAGCGTGGAACGGAGGCGCCGCTGCCGGGCGCACCCGATCTCGCGCTGCGCCGCGAGCGTGCGGCCAACGCGACCGCGGCTCGCCTGCTCGGTTTCGCCGAGACGGATTCGATCGGCTCCACGCTCGGCGACGGCGATGCCCTGCTGGTCGTGGGTGATCAACTCGAGGGTATCAACTCGGCGGATCTCGACCGCGCATCGTCGATCGTGTACGTAGGTACGGCGTTGCCGGCGTCGCTCGTCGCGCGCGCGGCGGTGGTGTTGCCGATCACGAACATCCTGGAAGAAGAAGGCACGCTGACGAACCTGCGTGGACGCGTCCAGCGCTTCCTCCAGGCGAAGGCCGCTCCCGGTGTGGCGCGTCCCACGTGGTACGTACTTGCTGACCTGCTGGTCGCGGTCGGCGGCGACGGACGCTTCTTTATGCCGGCCGAGGTGTTCGCAGCCCTCGCCGCCACGCATGCGTCGTTCGCCGGCTTGGACTACGAAGCTCTCGGACTTCGCGGAGTCGCCGTCGTCGACTCGAGCGCGCCGGCCGACACCGTCGAGGTGACAGCGTGATGAGTCCTGCTCTCGTTCCGCTGCTCGACCTCGTGAGCTGGTTTCCGGCCGCCGATCCGCAGCAGCAGCCGAAGGCCATCGGCACGTACGTGCTGGCCAGCGCCATCAAGATTGTCGTGGTGTTCGGCCTGTACATGCTGGGCGTGGCGTTTCTGACGCTCGCGGAGCGCAAGCTCGCGGCGTGGATTCAGGATCGGCGTGGTCCGAATCGGGCTGGCCCGGGCGGCATCTTGCAGCCCGTCGCTGACGGCATCAAGAATTTCATGAAGGAAGAGACGAACCCGGCCGACGCCGACCGTTGGCTCTTTCTCATTGCCCCCGCGCTCGCCTTCATTCCCGCGATGCTGACTTGGGCCGTGCTGCCGATCGCCTCATCGTTGCCGACGCCGTGGGGGCTGATCGATATGGCCGTCGCTCCGCTGCCCGTGGGATTTCTCTTCACGCTCGCGATCTCGTCGCTTGGCGTGTACGGCATCGTGCTCGCGGGCTGGTCGTCGAACAACAAGTACGCGCTGCTTGGCGGACTCCGCTCGAGCGCGCAAATGATCTCGTACGAGATCGCCATGGGCATGTCGACGATCCCGGTGATCCTGCTGGCCGGTAACGTCTCGCTGACCACCATCGTGCAGCAGCAGTCGCACATGGGTTGGAACGTGCTGTCGCTCACGGTGGCGTGGTTCACCTTTCTGGTGGCGGCCTTCGCCGAGACGAACCGCTTGCCCTTCGACTTGCCGGAAGCGGAGTCTGAGTTGGTGGCGGGTTACCATACCGAGTACAGCGGCATGAAGTTCTCGATGTTCTTCATCGCCGAGTACGCGAACATGGCCACCGTGAGCGGGCTCACGGCCACGCTGTTCTTCGGCGGCTGGGACATCCCTTTTACGCAGTGGGACAACGTCGGGGCCTATAGCGTGCTCAAGACGCTGGCCACCATGTCCATGTTCGCCATCAAGACCGGCTTCTTCTTATTCGTGTTCATGTGGGTGCGCTGGACGGTCCCGCGTTTCCGCTACGATCAGCTCATGTCGCTGGGGTGGAGTGTGATGCTTCCGATCGCCCTGGGCTACATCGTCGTGATCGCGGCCGCCACGCTCGGGCTGGACATGCTCGGTGTTGCTCGCGGACCGATGTTCTCGCTGGCGCTGCTCGGCATGAATATCGTGATTATCGCCGTACTGCTCGCCTGGCTGGACAAGGGCAAGTTGATCAGTCCGTCGAGTGCGCGTGTCGGGCCGACCGATCTCGAGCGCCTGCGTGCGCGCGGACTTGATCTGTCCCGTCGCCAGCTCGCGGCGCAGCGACCATTGGTCGGTGCGCCGGCTTCGGCTGCGTCGCTGGCGCCGCTGCCCGTCACCACTACGTTGATCGCTGAAGGGGGCGACTGATGGCCATCGGTGTGAAGGTCATGAATCGGCCGCTCGAGCGTGTCAGTTATGTGCGCGCGACGCTGAAGGGCATGGCCACGACACTCAAGCACCTCGTGGACCCCCACAAGGTGACGATGCAGTATCCCGAAACCAAATGGGATCTGTCGCCGCGCTGGCGGGGCACGCACCGCATGCTCACCACGGAGGACGGCAAGGCAAAGTGTGTGGCGTGCGGCCTATGCCCCACGGTCTGCCCGGCCAACTGCATCAAACTCACCCCCGGTGAGGATGAGCAGGGCAATCGTTATCCGCTCGTGTTCGAGATCGATGAATTCCGCTGCATCTTCTGCGGTTTCTGCCAGGAAGTGTGCCCCGAAGAAGCCATTCATCTCGGTCGTCACTACGAGAACGCCGAGTTCGATCGCGCATCGTTTGTGTACGACCTCGAGCGCCTGATGGCGCAGACGCATCCGGTGAGCGAACTCTGGGACCCCGCTGACCCGAAGGGCGAATGAACGGTTTTTACGAGTTTCAGTTCTACCTGTTCTCGCTGCTCGCGATCGCGTCGGCGCTGCTCTTCGTGACGCGCAAGAATCCCGTGCCGGCCGCGCTCTGGCTGGTCAACGTCATGTTCGCGCTGGCCGGATTGTACGTAATGCTTGACGCGCCCTTCGTCGGCGTGATACAGGTGCTCGTCTACGCCGGCGCTATCATGGTCGTCTTCGTATTTGTCGTCATGCTGCTCAACCTCGGCCGCAGCGGCATTTCCGATATCCGGTCACTGGGCTCACGCCTTGGGGCCGGTGCCGTCGGATTGGCGCTGCTGGCGAACTTGCTGGTTGTGCAGCGGCAGAAGATTCCGCGCGTGGCGCTGGCGCCCGAGAGCGACAACGTCGTGGAAGACGTCGCCGCCTCGCTCTTTACCGATTATCTCGTGGCGTTCGAATTGACCAGTCTCGTGTTGCTGGTAGCGGTCATCGGCGCCGTCCTCCTCGCCAAGAAGCGGGTGCGACTATGATCTCCGAAGCGCTTATCGTCTCGGCGATTCTGTTCGTGATCGGTGTGGTCGGCGTGCTGACCCGCCGCAACGCGATCATCCTGTTCATGTGCGCCGAGCTGATGCTCAACGCCGTGAACCTCAGCTTCGTGGCGCTCTCCAAGATGCACAACGTCACGGGCCACGTATTCGTGGTCATGGTGATGACGATCGCGGCGGCGGAAGCGGCCGTGGGTCTGGCGATTCTGATCTCGGTGTACCGGCATTTCGGCACCGTTGATTTGTCCTCGCTTCGGACGCTTCGCGGATGATCCCGACCATGCTTGGCGTGCTCATCGTGCTACCGATCCTTGGCTTCCTCGCCAACGGTTCGATAGCCTTCTTCGGAACGCGGTCGGAGGGCGACGCTGCGACGACGGCGCGCCACCCGCTCGTCACCCTGATCGGTCCGGGTGTAATTCTGGCCGCGTTCGGCGTCGCTGTCGCCCTGTTCCTCGACATGCAGCGTGCGCCGGAACAGGCGCTGCACATCGTGCGGTACGGGCAGTGGATGCCCGTCGGCAATCTGGTCATCGACTGGAGTCTCCAACTCGACCAGCTGTCGATTCTGATGGTGCTCGTGATCACCGGAGTCGGCTCACTGATCCATCTGTTCTCCATCGGCTACATGCGCGACGATTCGAGCTACGCGCGGTACTTCGCCTATCTCAATCTGTTTGTCGCCTTCATGCTGTTACTGGTACTTGGCGCGAGTTACCCGGTGCTCTTCGTGGGCTGGGAAGGCGTCGGTCTGGCCTCCTACCTGTTGATCGGCTTCTGGTTCAGCGACAAGGCCAATGCCGACGCAGGCAAGAAAGCCTTCGTGGTGAATCGTGTCGGCGACTTCGGATTTCTCGTCGCCATGTTCCTGATCTGGGTCACGACGCAGCGGCTCGACTTCATCGGTGCCCACGCGGCGTTGAGTGGCATGGCTGGCACGCCGGTGGTGCTGGCGATTGCGGTATTTCTGTTCATCGGCTGCGCGGGGAAGAGCGCGCAGCTGCCGTTATACATCTGGTTGCCCGACGCCATGGCCGGTCCGACGCCGGTCTCGGCGCTGATCCATGCCGCCACGATGGTGACCGCCGGTGTGTATCTCGTGGCGCGGGCCGCTCCGATTTTCTCCGGCGCACCGGAAGCGTCGCTGGTGATCACGGCCGTCGGTGCGCTCACCGCGCTCTTCGCCGCCACGATCGCGATGCGGCAGTGGGACATCAAGAAAGTACTGGCGTACTCCACAGTGTCACAGCTGGGGTACATGTTCATCGGAGTGGGCAGCGGTGCGTACACGGCGGGCGTTTTCCACCTCGTCACGCATGCCTTCTTCAAGGCGTTGCTGTTCCTCGGGGCCGGCTCGGTGATTCACGCCATGCACCACGCGTATCACCATACGCATCGCGACGACGACCCGCAGGATCTGCGCAACATGGGGGGGCTGGCCAAGTATATGCCCGCCACTGCTGCGGCGATGACCCTGGCCACGCTGGCGATTGCGGGCATTCCGCCGCTGGCCGGGTTCTTCTCGAAGGACGAGATCCTCGCGTCGGTCTTTGCGCGCGCGCACGGCAGCCCTCTTGCCAGCGCATCGTTGCTCGGCGTTCCCGGCAGCACCGTGCTCTACATCGCGTACGGCTTGAGTGTGCTCACGGCGCTGCTGACCGCGATTTACATGACTCGCATGCTGCTGCTCGCCTTCTACGGCAACAACCGCACGGGGGAGGCAGAGCAGGAGATGCTGCACGAGGCGCCGGCCATCATGACTGCGCCGGTGCTGGTGCTCGGTGCCCTGACGCTCGTTGGCGGCTGGCTCAATCTGCCGGCACTGATCCCGATCGGCCCGGTTGGTATCCTGGAACAGTGGCTCGAGCCAGTCACTGGCAGCAGTGCCACGCGGTTGGCGGGCGCCGGGCATCTCGATCATGCTACGGAAACGATGTTGGTAGCCGTGGCCACGACAGTCGCTGTGGTCGGCATCGTGATTGCCCTGTTGCGCTACCGGAAGCCCATCGCCGACAAGGCGCACTCGCCGGTCGATGATAGCCTGCTCGCACGTGCATATAACGTGGACGGACTCGTGGACGCGATCATCGTGCGACCGATCTCCGCGTTTGCCAGCGTGGTGCTCACCCGCGGCGTGGAGACGGGCGTCGATCGTGCGTTCAGCGCCGGCGGATCGATGTTGTCGCGCACCGCAGCCCTCGTGGGCAGCAAGTTGCAGGATGGAGACGTGGGGAAGTACGCCTGGCTGTTGGCCGCCGGTGCGCTCGCGCTTCTGGCTGCCCTCACCCTGAGCTGACCGATGCGCGATTTCCTTCTTTCTATCGGAGCCGCGCAGTGGGTGCTGCCGGCTATGCTGATGTGGCCCGTCGCCGCGGCGTTGCTGGTGCGTTTCGGCGGGCGCGACATGTCGCGCAACGAGGATGGTATTGAAGCGCCAAGTGGCGGGCCGGACGCCCGCGCGCTCACGCTTGCGGCGCTGACCATTGAAGCACTGCTGAGTCTCGTGCTGTGGGTATCCTACGACCCGTCCGTGACAGGATGGCAAGCGCGTGTGGACCTGCCGTGGCTGACCGACATCGGTGCCACCATCAGCCTCGGCGTCGATGGACTGTCGCTGCCGATGGTTGTCATGACAGCACTTGTCCTGCCGCTCGCGTTGCTCGGCTCGTGGAACAACGTGCGCGTCCGCACGCCGGCGTTCGGTGCCCTCGCGCTGTTGCTCACGACGGGACTGATCGGCGTCTTCGTCACGCTTGACCTCCTGGCCTTCTATCTCGCGTGGGAGCTGATGCTGATTCCCACGTACTTCCTGATCGGCGTCTGGGGCGCGGCGGGGCAGTCGCGCGCCAGCCTGCGCTATGTGCTGTTCACGCTCGTCGGCTCGTTGCTGATGCTGGTGGCGATCCTGGCCTTGTGGACACTCGGCGGTAGTGCGTCGTTCCATATCGATCAGCTCATCGGACTCACGCTCACACCGCGCGCGCAGCTTTGGATGTTCGGCGCGTTTTTCCTCGCCTTCGCGGTGAAGTCGGCGTTGGTGCCGTTTCACACCTGGTTGCCGGACGCACAGGGTGCCGCACCGACGTTTGCGGCCGTCACCCTCGGCATCAAAGTCGGCGCGTACGCGATCCTGCGTTTCGCGATTCCGCTTTTCCCCGCGGCCGCCATGGAGCCGACGGTGCGTGGCATCATCCTGGTGCTGTCGGTGATCGCCATCGTGTACGGCGCCCTGCTGGCGATGTCGCAGCGCGATATGAAGCGGATGGTGTCGTACAGCTCGATCAGCCACCTCGGCTTCATCATGCTCGGATGCTTCGCGCTTACGCAGCAGGCGGTGCAGGGCGCCGTGGTAACCATCGTCAATAGCGGTATCTCCACGACGGCGCTCTTCCTGCTGGTCGGCATGCTCGAGGACCGGCGCGGTACGACCGATATGGCCGGCTTTGGTGGCATCGCCCGGGTGGTCCCGATGTTCAGTGTCATGCTGACGCTCGTCATGCTGTCCACGATCGGCCTGCCCGGCACGAATGGATTTGTCGGTGAGTTCCTCGTGCTGATCGGGACCTACGCGGAGCGCCCGGTGCTCGCGGTCATTGCGACCAGCGGCGTGATCTTTGCTGCGGCGTATGGACTGCAGGCGTTGCAGCGCGTCCTGTTCGAGCGGATCGATACCGCCAAGAATGGCGCGCTGACCGACTTCACCGGCCGTGAGCGCGTGGTCATGGCGGCGTTCGCCGTCGCGATCATCTACCTCGGCGTGTCGCCGCAGCAAATGCTGCAGCGCATCGAGGGCGCTTCACAGAACATCATCGAGTCGGTGCGCTTCGGTCCGAACGCGGCGGCTTCGCTCCCCAACGTCTCCGTGGTCCGCTGATGGGCGCTACCCTTTCGGCTGGCGCGCTCTTCCGCGCGCTGGCTCCCGAACTCCTGCTGTCCGCCGGCGCGATGGTCATGCTGCTGGCGACGGTCTGGAATCCGCAGAGCAACGACGCGGTCATGGCGGAGGGCGCCGAGAAGACGAGCGCCCTGACCCGTTTCGGCATCGTGCTGTGTCTGCTCGTTGGCTTGGTGGTGATGATCGCGTGGGGAGACGGCGTGAACGGCACGCCGGACCAGCGCATTGCGGGCGACGGATTCCGCTGGGCCATTGATCTCGTGATCCTGCTCGGCACGGTCCTCTCGCTCATCTTGCTCGACGCCGAACACCACCGGAGCGCGGCCTTCAGTCCGGAGGTGCCAGTGCTGATGCTGCTCGCGGCCACCGGCATGATGGTGCTCGCCGCGGCCCGCGATCTGATGTTCGTGTTCCTGGGCATCGAATTGATGTCGCTGGCGATCTACGTGCTGGCCGGTGTGAACCGTCGCAGTGCGCGCGGTGCCGAGGCGGCGGTGAAGTACTTCCTGCTCGGATCGGTGTCGTCCGGCTTCCTGCTGTACGGCATCGCGCTGATTTACGGGGCAACGGGCAGCACGCGCCTGGTCGACATCGCGCAATGGGTGTCGACGCAGCAGAACCTCGGGCCGATGTTCATCGTCGGAATTGGCCTCCTGCTCGTCGGCTTTGGATTCAAGGTGGCGGCCGCGCCGTTCCATTTGTGGACGCCGGATGTTTACGATGGCGCGCCGTTGCCGATCACAGCGTTCATGTCGGCCTGCGTCAAAACCGCGGCGTTCGCCGTCTTCGCACGCGTGATGATCGAAGCCATGCCGGGAGCCGCCGCGCGCTGGCACTCGGCGATGTGGTGGCTGGCGGTCGTGACGATGGTGGCGGGCAACGTGTTCGCGCTGTCGCAAAAGAATCTGGTGCGTTTGCTCGCGTACTCCAGCATCGCACACGCCGGCTATCTGCTCGTCACCATCGTGGTGGCCTCGACCGCCGGCACGACGGCGCTGGTCTTCTATGCCGTGTCCTATACGCTGGCCACGATGGGTGCGTTTGGCGTCCTGATCGTCGTCAATGGGGGGCGTGATCGGTCACCGACCCTCGACGACATCGCGGGCCTCTGGTTGGTCCGCCCGTGGCTCGCTGTTTCGATGGCGGTCTTCCTGCTGGCATTCATGGGCATGCCGCTGGTAGGGGGCATGGGCTTCTTTGCCAAGTGGTATTTGCTTCAAGCCGCCTTGCAGGCCACGACACCGCAGACCATCCTCGCGGTCATCGTGGTGCTGAGCAGCGCCGTGTCGGCGGCGTATTATCTGTCCGTGATCTCGGCGATGTTCATGCGCCCGCGTCCGACTGGTCATCCCGTGCCGTCCACCATTCCGATGGCGCAATCGCTCATCACCGTCACGTGTGTGCTGCTGCTCGTGCTGGGCGTCTATCCGACTCCCATGATCGAACTCGCTCGTCGCGCACTCCCGGGATCCGCTTCGTCTGCCGGCGTGCCAACGCCGAACGGTGCGCCGAGGCTGCAAGCCGCGAGCCTCGTCCGGTGAGTGCCTTCGATGTGCGCGAAGTAATTTCTTTTCCCACTTTCGTCACTCTCCGATAATGTCCATCAGTCAGACGATCTTCCGGCAGTACGACGTCCGCGGCATCGTGGGCACCGACCTCACTGAAGAAGTGGCCTATGGGCTCGGGCGCGGCTACGCGGCCTATCTCGACACCCACGGCATCAAGGGCGCCGTCGCGGTCGGGCGCGACAATCGGCCAAGTGGCGACGCGCTGCGCGATGCGCTCGTGCGCGGACTCACCGAATGCGGTGTAGACGTTGTGGACGTGGGCGTGGTCCCGACACCGCTGTTGTATTGGACGCTGCATCACGAGTCAGTGGTCGGCGGCATCCAGATTACCGGATCGCACAATCCGCCCGAGTACAACGGCTTCAAGATGTGCGTCGGCACCGGATCGTTGCATGGTGAGGAGATTCAGGTCCTTTACCGGCTGATCGTCGGCGGCGTGTTTCCCTCAGGCGTCGGTGCGGTGCGCCATGTACCGGTCATCGACCGCTATGTCGAGGACATCGCCGCACGAGTGGGTCGGATCACGCGCCCCGACGGCTCAACGCTCAAGGTCGTGTACGACTGTGGCAACGGCGCGGCCGCACTGGTCGCCCCGCAGTTGATGACCGCGCTCGGCATCGACGGAATCGGTCTATTCACCGAGAGCGATGGCACGTTTCCCAACCATCATCCAGACCCCACGGTCCCCGAGAATCTCGAGGACTGCATTTCGGCGGTGAAGGCGAGTGGTTCGGAAATCGGCGTGGCCTTCGATGGCGATGCTGATCGGATCGGCGTAGTGGATCGCGACGGCCGGATCATCTGGGGCGATCACATTCTCATCCTTTATGCGCGCGACGTGCTCGCCCGCACGGGTTCCGGTCAGCCGATCATCTTCGATGTGAAGTGCTCGCAGGCGCTGATGGATGGCATCGAGAAGGCGGGTGGTGTGCCCGTGATGTGGAAGACGGGCCATTCCCTCATCAAGGACAAGATGAAGGAGATGCACGCGCCGATTGCCGGTGAGATGTCCGGGCACATGTTCTTCACCGAAAGCTTCTACGGACACGACGATGCCTTGTACGCGGCCGCGCGATTGCTGCGCATCATCGCCGATTCCGGGAAGCGTATCGATGAGCTGCTCTCCGACGTGCCGCCGTTCGTGTCTACGCCGGAGCTGCGCATCGACACCGACGAAGAGTCGAAGTTCGCGATCGTCGCTCGCGCCGCCGCGCATTTCAAGGCCACCCACGAGGTGATCGACGTCGATGGGGTGCGCGTGCTCTTCGGTGATGGCTGGGGACTTCTGCGCGCCTCGAACACGCAGCCGGTCATCGTTGCGCGCTTCGAAGCCAGCTCGGCCGAACGGCTGGCCGAGATTCGCGGCGTGATGGAAGGATGGTTGCACACTCAGGGTGTTTCGCTCTGATCGCGCGAACGGATCGCTGAGATGGGCGCACGCAGCGGACTGATTCTCGGTCTGGCGATCGCCGCCGCGCTGCTCCTGCTGGGGCGCGCGGTCACGGCGTTGCTCGTCGATCACGCGTGGTTTACCGCGATGGGGCTGCCCGCCCTGTTCTGGGAACAGGTCATCGATACGGCGATCCTGCAGGGCGGTGCGTGGTGCGTGGGTACACTGTTCGCGTTCGCCAATCTGCACGCGGTGCGGCGCACGATCGTGGCGGTGGCGGTGCCGTCACGCGTCGCGAATCTCGAGCTCACGGCGATGATCTCGGGACAGCGGCTGCTGGCTGTGACCGTGGTCTTGGCGATTCTCGTCGGTGGCGTGCTCGCGATTCCACTCACCAACTGGGTGGATCTCGCGCTCTTTCGACACGGCTTGCCCTTTGGGGAGATCGAAGGCGTGCTGGGGCGCGATCTTGGCTTCTACCTGTACTGGTTGCCGATCGAAGAGACGCTGTATCTGTGGTCGTTGGTGAGCGTGGTGTCGATGACGGCGTTGGTGGTCGTGCTGTACGCGCTCACGCGAAGTCTGCGGATGGAAGGTCGGCGTGTGGCCGCCTCGACGCATGTGCGGCGCCACCTGAGTGCGTTGGGCGCCGTCGTGTTGTTGCTCCTGGCCTGGAGCTATCGTCTCGACGGCTTCGACCTGCTGCGACAGGGGAGTGGGCCGGACGGGATGTTCCTCAAGGTCGATCATCGCGTCACGATGCGGATGGACTACCTACTGTCGTTTGGCAGTGCGCTCGCGGCGCTCGTCGTGTTTCGGACAGGGTGGGTCGGTCAGCTGCGCGCCGCGTTTCTCACGCTCACTTCTATTCTGATCGCCGCACTGGGCTTGCGGCACGTCGCGCCGATTGTGCTGGCCCGGACCCATCTGCTCGGCGATCCCGCCACTCGCGATCTTGATTACTTCGCGTCCCGCGCGCTGTATAGCCGGCGCGCATTCGACGTCGAAGGCATGCGCGTCGTGCATCGCGACAGTGGCGCCGCGTTGCTCACGCGCGTACCACGAGCCGGCCTGCCGGTTCGCCTCAGCCTGTGGGATCGTGGCACCCTGGCGACGGCTATGCCGGCCACGCGTGCACCAGAGGGTGAGCCACGCGACGTCGCGCCATCGGATCAGGCCATGGGCGACGCGTCGCCGTTGGGATGGACCGTGGTGGGTGATCGCACCACTGCGTTGGTGGTGCGTCGGCCCGTCGGTAGCGCCGAGGGATGGCTGGCGTCGGCGGTCGATGCCACGCGACCGACGGTGCGAGACAGCCAAGTCGAGTTCGCGCAAACGACCGACGACTACGCCGGCGACGAGCCGCTGGTCGGTCCCGGGCTGCGTGGCGCACGTCTCGTCGATGCCGAGCATGCCCGAGGGGTGCGCGGCGTGTCGCTGACGTCGCTGCGCGCGAGGATCGCACACGCGTGGGCACTTCGCGACCTGTCCTTGCTCGATGCGGACACCAGCGCCGTTGAGCCACTGCTCGTGACCCATCGCGATGTGCGCGAGCGCGTGGCGCGGCTCGCGCCGATTTTCGTGCAGGGAAATGACGTCTTGCCGCTCGTGCACGAGGCTCGCCTCTACTGGACGCTGCAGCTGTATAGCGCGTCCGATCGCTATCCGCTCGGTCAGCAGTGGCAGTTGTCGACGGGCGTGTACAGCTACTTCCGCCTGGCGGCGACAGCGGTCGTCGAGGCGTCCAGCGGTCGCGTGCGCCTGGTGGCTGCACCGAGGCCCGACGCGCCGACCCGGACATGGATCGTGCGGCTCCCGTCCCTGTTCGCGACGCCGGGCGAATTGGCCCCGGCACTCGTGGCGCAGTTGCCGCCGGCCAGTGAAAGCGCGGTGGCGCAGATCAAGACATTCGCGCGCTTTGGTTCGAGACTCGAGGGAACGGTCATCCGCCAGCTGCCCGACAGCGCGCTGGTTGGCGGCACCCCACCGCCACACTGGATCGGCAACGAACGCGAGCGGTTGGTCGCGTGGAGCGTGCCACTGCTCGACGGGGGTGACCAGATCGGCGGTGTCGCGACCGTGAGTGGCGGACTGGCCCGGCAAACGTGGTGGGACTCGACCACCATCCCCCGCCAGCGTTGGCGCGCGACCACCGAGCGCATGCAGGCGGCGCTCGACAGTGCGCGCAGTGCCATGCCCGACGGCACGCGCCGTGAACCGCGTATTCGCGCCGGACGGGTCAGCACCGTCATGACACCGACCGGTCCGTTGTTGGTGCAACCGCTGCTCTGGAATCGCGTGGAAGGCAGCACGATCATCGCGCGCCTCGTGGCGTCCGACGGCGTCCGCCTCGGCGTCGGGAGCACGTTGGTCGAAGCATTGGGACGGATGGGCGATATCCCGATGCCACTGGCGCCACCAGCAGCGTCAGGAGAGGAGGGCCCGCCGTCGGACGCCGCCCGCCGGTGGTACGTCGCCATGCGGGACGCACTGCGACGTGGCGATTGGGCGAAGTTCGGTGCAGCGTTTGATAGTCTGGGCCGCGTATTGGAACGACCGCCGCAATGAACGCGGCCGTGTCGGGCATCGCCGGTTCACGGTGCCTGGCACGTACGGGCGCGCTTCGCACGACAGGCGGGTTGCTGTCGTCGGGCACGACCACCTAGCATTGAACCGATGACATTCCTCGATTCGGAGAACGCGTGAACCTACACGAGTATCAGGCGAAAGAGCTGTTGCGGGCGGCCGGTGTGCCGATCCCGCCCGGCGAAATCGCTACGACGCCGGAACAGGCGGAAGCCATCGCGCAGCGCTACGGCGCAGCAGTTATGGTGAAGGCGCAAGTGCATGCCGGCGGACGTGGCAAGGCGGGCGGCGTGAAGTTCTGCCCAACGCCGGAAGCGGCCAAGGAAAAGGCGACCGCCATTCTCGGTATGACGATCAAAGATCTCGTCGTCGAGAAGGTGCTCGTGACCATCGCGGCCGACATCGGCTCTGAAGCGTACGTCGGCATTATCGTCGACCGCGCAACCAAGAAGCCGGTGTTCATGGTGAGCGCGGCCGGTGGCATCGACATCGAAGAAGTCGCGGCCAGCACGCCGGAGCTGATCCTGTATCACCCGGTCGACACGCGCTACGGCCTGTTGTCGTTCGAAGCGATGCGCATGGGCTTCTTCCTGTTCAAGGACGTCAAGCTCGCGCGTCAGGCCGCGAAGATCATGCAGCAGCTGTACACGGCGTTCATGAATGCCGGCTGCTCGCTCGCGGAAATCAATCCGCTCGTGCTCACGCCGACGGGTGAATTGATCGCGGTCGACGGCAAGATGGTCATCGACGACAACGAACTCGATCGCCGCCCCGACGTCGCCGCACTGCGCGACGAGTCGTCGGAAGCGCCGAGCGAAGTCGACGCGCGCAATTCGAACCTCACGTTCATCAAGCTCGATGGTAACGTCGGCTGCGTGGTAAACGGCGCGGGCCTCGCCATGGCGACGATGGACCTCGTGAAGCATTACGGCGGCGATCCGGCCAACTTCCTCGATATCGGCGGTTCGTCGAATCCGGAGAAGGTCGTGAACGCGCTGCGCATCATCACGTCCGATCCGAACGTGAAATGCATTCTGTTCAACATCTTCGGCGGCATTACGCGCACCGATGACGTGGCCAACGGCATCGTCACGGCGACCAAGGCGAATCCGCTCAAGGTGCCTATCGTGATCCGTCTTACCGGCACCAACGAGGAGATCGCCGTGAAGATTCTGCAGGACAACGGCTTCTCGGCATCGAACGACATGGACGCGGCCGTGCAGCGCGCCGTGGAACTCGCGACGAAGGGAGGTGCCGCGTGAGCATCTTCATCGACAACGGCACCAAGCTGATCGTGCAGGGCATCACGGGCCGCGACGGCTCGTTCCATGCCAAGCAGATGATCGAGTACGGTACGCAGGTCGTGGCGGGCGTGACGCCGGGCAAGGGTGGCCAGACGTTCGAAGGCACCGTACCCATTTTCGATACCGTGTACGATGCCGTGCAGGCGACGGGCGCCAACACCTCCGTCATCTATGTGCCGCCGATGTTCGCGGCCGATGCGATGATGGAAGCGGCGGCGGCGGGCGTGAAGCTCATCGTCTGCATCACGGAAGGCGTGCCCGTGTTGGACATGACCAAGGTGTACCCGTACGTGAAGGAACACGGCGCGCGTCTGATCGGCCCGAACTGCCCGGGGCTCATCACGCCTGGCCAGTCGAAGGTCGGTATCATCCCCGGTCGGATCTGCATGCCGGGTCACGTCGGCGTCGTCAGCCGCTCCGGCACGCTGACCTATGAGATCGTGAACCAGCTCACGAAGGCCGGCATCGGCCAGAGCTCGTGCGTCGGTATCGGCGGTGATCCGATCAACGGCACGAACTTCATCGATTGCCTCGCCGCGTTCGAGGCGGATCCGCAGACCAAGGCCATCGCGATGATGGGTGAGATCGGCGGCACCGACGAGCAGGAAGCCGCCGCGTTCATCAAGGCGCACATGAAGAAGCCGGTGGTCGGCTTCATCGCCGGTCAGACCGCTCCGCCGGGCCGCCGCATGGGCCACGCCGGCGCGATCATCTCGGGCTCCGAGGGCACGGCGGCCGAGAAGATCGAGTCGTTCCTGGCTGCCGGCATGGGCGTTGCCCAGCGTCCGGTGGACTTTGTCGATCTGATCAAGGCGCGTCTGGCGTAATCGCACCAGCCGCCGGGTAGGAAGCGGGGCGGATCACGAGCGTCGTGATCTGCCCCGCTTTCTTGTACGCGCCCCCTGCGTAGCGCGCGCACGCGCGCGCAGATTCCACCAATGCCCATCACACCGCAACGTCTCGCCGATCTCCTCGTCGCCTCGCGCATCGTCATGCCGCTGATGGCGGGCACGGTGGCTGATGCGGCCGCAGCCCTCTGCGTGTCGCTGGAACGAAGCGGGGCGCTCTCCAACGCCGACCTGCTCCGTGAGCGGATCGAGGAGGCCCGGAGCGAAGACATCGTGGGGCTCGCGGACCGCGCCTTCGTGCTGCACTACCGCACCGACGCGGTTCGGGACCTCGTGGTATCCATCGGGGTGGCGCCCAAGGACGTGGTCCGCGTGCTTGACGACGACGAACTGCAGCGGGCGCGTCTTGTGGTGCTGGTGTGCGCGCCGCCACGACAGATGGCGCGGCATCTCCAAGTGGTCAGCGCGCTTGTTCGCGTGCTCTCCAATCCGACGAGTGTGGCGGCGGCGCTCGCCGCGGAGACGCCGGCTCAGCTGGTGGCGCTGCCGCAGTTTACGGGGAAGGAGCTCCCGGCTCAACTCACCGTCCGAGAGCTGATGTCGGAGCGTCCACGGACCGTCGGCCCCGAGGCGCCGCTCCGGAGCGCCGTGCTTGAGATGCTGCGGGCCGGCCTCGGCGGCCTTCCGGTGGTGGACGAATCGAACCGGGTCATCGGCATGTTGAGTGAACGTGAGCTCTTGCGGGATCTCCTGAGCCATTATCTTCCGCGCGCCGGGGGTGTGAACGCACTCCAGCCGCCAGCCGCGGCGCGGCGCACGGTACGCGACATCATGACCCGTCAGGTCCTGTGTGTGGCGCCCGAGCAGCCGCTCGCCGAGGTGGCGTCCCTGATGCTCAACAAGGACGTCGACCGGGTACCTGTCGTGAAGGATGACCGATTGGTCGGCTTCCTCACGCGCGGGGACATCGTTCGCAAATTGATCGGATCCTGACTCATGGCTGGTCGTCGCACTCTTACCATCGTCAAGCCGGACGCCTTCGCTGGTGGCAAGGCCGGACTCATCATCGCGCTGCTGGAGAAGTCGGGATTCACGGTCAAGGCCGCCCGCGTCATGCAGCTCTCCTCCGAGCAGTCCGGGGAGTTCTACGCCGTGCACAAGGGACGCCCGTTCTACGGCGAGCTG